>CALXHS010000105.1 GCA_944388165.1 uncultured Gemmiger sp.
ATAGCAAGGAGAGTGTATATGGCGTACTATTATTCGGAACCGTCCCGCACCTTTGGGGAGTATCTGCTGATCCCGGGGTATTCCTCCTCGGCCAATGTCCCCACCGCCGTCAGCCTGCGCACCCCGCTGGTCAAGTACCGCAAAGGCGAGGAAGAATGCCCGCTGGAAATGAACATCCCGATGGTATCTGCCATCATGCAGTCCGTTTCCGGTGAAAAGCTGGCCATCGCACTGGCCAAACAGGGCGGTGTTTCTTTCATTTACGGTTCTCAGACCATCAAGGAAGAGGCCGACATGGTGCGCCGGGTCAAGGCCTACAAAAAGGGCTTTGTGACCAGCGACTCCAACCTGCCGCCCGAAGCCACCCTGGCCGATGTGCTGGACCTGAAGGTCCGCACCGGACATTCCACTGTGGCCATCACCGCCGACGGTACCCCCCACGGCAAGCTGCTGGGCATCGTGGCATCCCGCGACTATCGCCTGTCCCGCATGTCCACCGACCTGAAGGTTACCGAGTTCATGACGCCGCTGGAAAAGCTGGTCACCGCACCGGCCACCACCAGCCTGCATGACTGCAACGACATCATCTGGGACAACAAGATCAACTCTCTGCCTCTGGTGGATGAAGAAGGCCATCTGCAGTATATGGTCTTCCGCAAGGACTACGACAGCCACAAGGAGAATGTCAACGAGCTGCTGGACCAGAACAAGAGCTATGTGGTGGGTGCCGGTATCAATACCCGCGACTACGCCGAGCGCGTTCCGGCCCTGATCGAGGCCGGCGTGGATGTGCTGTGCATCGATTCCTCCGAGGGGGACAGCGAATGGCAGGCCCGCACCCTTTCCTGGATCCGGGAAAATTACGGCGACAAGGTCAAGGTTGGCGCCGGCAATGTGGTGGACCGGGACGGCTTCCTCTTCCTGGCCAAGGCGGGTGCCGACTTTGTGAAGATCGGCATCGGCGGCGGTTCTATCTGCATCACCCGCGAGACCAAGGGCATCGGCCGCGGCCAGGCTACCGCTGTCATCGAAGTGGCCAAAGCCCGGGATGAATACTACGAACAGACCGGCATCTATGTGCCCATCTGCTCCGACGGCGGTATCGTTCATGACTACCACATCACCCTGGCCCTGGCCATGGGCGCCGACTTTGTCATGCTGGGCCGCTACTTTGCACGCTTTGACGAAAGCCCGACGAACCGCCTGCGCATCAACGGCAACTACGTCAAGGAATACTGGGGCGAAGGTTCCAACCGCGCCCGCAACTGGCAGCGCTACGACCTGGGCGGCGCCCAGAAGCTGAGCTTTGAGGAAGGCGTGGACAGCTATGTGCCTTATGCCGGTCCTCTGGCAGACGGCGTGCAGACCACCTTGTACAAGGTACGTTCCACCATGTGCAACTGCGGCGCCCGCAGCATTCCCGAACTGCAGCAGAAGGCCCGCCTGACCGTTGTGTCCTCCACCTCCATTGTGGAAGGCGGCAGCCATGACGTTATCCTGAAGAACAGCCCCAACAACTGATCCCTTTGATACGCTGATACAAGAACCCCCGCTTCCGGCCGGAAGCGGGGGTTCTTTTTGTTATGCTTTTTTGGGTCAGGCTGTTCAGCCGGTGAAGCTCAGGGTCACGGTGCCGCTCTGGCACTCGGCTTCGATGGAAGTGGAGGTATTCCCTGCCCGTTCCACCTTGCCGGTGATGGTTTCGCCGTTCACGGTCATGCTGCCGCCCTTGTTCTCGGCTTCCAGGCGGAAGTCGGCGGCTGCCCCCTGAACAGTGGCGGTCACGCTGCCGCTTTCGGCTTCCACTTCCAGCTGGCGGCTGACGGTGACGCTGGCCACCGCCACGCTGCCCCGGGTGGCATCCAGAGAGATCTCACCTGCGGTAACGGCGGCAGCCTCGATACTGCCACCGGCTTCCTCTTTCAGTTCTGCCTGACGGGCGGTGATGCTGCCCACCTGGACGGTGGCACCCAAGGAGTCGATTTCCAGTTCATTCAGGGTCAGATCCGGCACGACGGCACTGCCGCCGGTGAGTTTCAGTTCCAGGTCCTGGAGAGCCGTGCTGACGGGCAGAACCAGGGTGAAGGCTGCGCCATCCGACGCACCGGCTGCCAGACGTACTTCCAGCTTGGCGTCACGGGTCAGCTCCTGCTGATCCACCCAGACCGCGTCATTGGCCACGCCGCTGCCCCGCAGGGTCACGGCGGAGACACTGTCATCCACCAGAATGGTCAGATCCACATTGGAAAGTTCCAGATCCACCTTGCTGATGGTCATGTCATAGGCTGTTTCCCAGTCGGAGGTCGCCTGTACCGATGCCGTTGCGTCATCCGCAGCGGTAGACTGCGTAGCCTGAGACTGCGATTCCTCCGCCAGCACCTGGGTGTCGGCGGTTGGGGCAGGAGTTTGCTCCACCGTCGAACTGCTGGTCGCACCGGAAACTTTCTGGTCGCGGCCAAAGCCCCGGAAGCCGAGAGCCCCCGCAGACAAGGCCAGGGCCAGCGCCACCAGCAGCAGAATGACCACAAAGAGCGCCAGCAGCCCGGGGCCATGCAGGCCGGTGCGGGTCACGGGGCCGACGGCAGGGTCTTCGGGCGGAGTATCCCCGGCAGACGGTCCGGCAGGCGGAGGCGTTGCCCCGGCGGAGGATTCCTCACCGGCCATGCCTTCCCCTTCCAGGATCTTGCGGGCCACCGTTTCTGGGTCGCCCAGTTTTTCGGCGGTCTCGGCCTCATGGTCGGGACCGGCGGCGTCAAAATATTCGGCGTAGTAATCCAGTGCATCCCGGCGTTCCTGCTGCGGCATAGCGGCCAGAAGCTGTTCCAGCTTGGCAAGGTATTCATATTTGGTCATGGCGTTTCCCCCCAAAACAAAGTGTCGATTTTTTTGGTGTATGCCCGCCATTCGTCCTGATATCCCTGCAGGCGGACAAGTCCCAGTTCTGTGATGCGGTAATAGCGTCGGTTGCGGCCGTTGGCGGTTTCGTCGTGTACGGTCAGGCACTGGTCTTTCTGCAGGCGGCGCAGAACCGGATACAGCGAAGATTCCGACACATCCAGCACCTCTTTGATCTGCTGGGTGATGCGGTAGCCGTAAGAGCCTTCCGCCTGCTGGGAGACCACGGCCAGCACAACGGCATCCAGCAAGGCCGCGCTGGATACAAAGGTCATGGCATGCTCCCTTCTTATCATATGTCTTTATATATTATATATCATATAATATAGTTTATTGCAATAGGTTCCCTGTCCTATTTGCACAAAAAATTGCCGCGGAAGGTCCGCGGCAGACAAAGAGGAAACCCCCGCCTGAGGGAAAGGCGGGGGTCCAAAAGAAAGGAGGAGAAGAACACATGAAAAAGTTTGTTTTAGCTTTGCTTGCAAGTAAATTGTAACCTTTTTGCAACCATTTGTCAACGGCCATTTGTTAAAGTTTTGTAACTATTTCCGCATCTTTGTTACTTCTTTACCGCTTCTCCCCCATTATCCGGATTCAGGTGCGGGGTTCCAGGGCAATGGTGGCTTCAAAGCTGGATTTGCCGTCCGGCAAAATACCGGTGAAGTACCATTCGCCGCTTTCCAGCAGGCAGCGATACAGTTCAAAAGAACCGCCCCGGGGAATCTCCTTGTGGTAATAGATGATGATGTCCCGGGCAAAGGAAGTTTCCAGCACCCCGTCGGGCAGTGCGTCGCAGATCACGTCCACATACCGGGCATTGTTCATGTGGCCGTTCATATCGCACTGGCTGTAGGACGCGGTATGGGTACCCACATGCTCGCAGTCTTCCAGACGCGCCTTGTGCATTTTCATGGGCAGTTCCTGTTCCACTTCCAGCGCCCAGTGAGCGGTGGAGAACTCTTCCGGGTGCTTGCGCAGGATGACCCGGCGGTCGGTATCGATGAGCACCCAACGGCTGTCCACCAGAGCTGCCTCGCTGCCGGATTCATCCAGCACGCGGGTGATGCGCTTGTTCACCGCCCGCTTGAGTTCCTCCGGGATGGTGATAAGGGTCAGGTGTTCATCCACCCGGGGCACCCGCTCAAAGTGCAGCGCCTGTTTGGCCAGCACATAGGCGGTGTGGGTACGGGCGTATACTTCATCGGTGACCCCCAGGGCAATGGCATGTTCCCCGGCAATCTGCTGGGCGTAGCGCAGAACCGAAGCGGGCTGCACATAGCCGAAGCAATCGCCGTCGTGGCGGTACACCTGGAAAGGTTCGGTATATTGGGTCATGTCTTCGGACACGGTCGGCATCTCCTTTGCTTTTCGATCAGTCTATTATAGCACGGGTTCCCCTGCCGCGCCAGTTCCCTTTGGATAAAGGTTCCTTATTGCCCAAAAAAGCCCCCTTCCGGCAGGCCGGAAAGGGGGTGTTTCGGTTCAGTAGTTGTCCCGCATCTTTTTGCGCAGCTTGCGCCAGATGTTGAAGCCGGACAGGGCCACCGCGCCCAGCAGGAAGATGACCACCATCCAGCTGCCGCCGCTTTCATCGTAGCTCTTCATCTGACTCCACTGACTGTCCATCTCGGCGTTGATGTCATCGGGCAGGGTGACGAACACCTCCGCCTTGGACATGACCTCTTCATCGGGATAGGCAATGGGGCTGTACTTGATCTCGTCGTCCAGCAATTCCCACACCGCCGTTATGGGGGTGGAATAGCCAATATAGTCGCAGTTGGCGTAGCCCACCGAAGTCTCACACATATAGTTGATGAACATTTCGGCGGCTTCCTTGTTCTTGCTGGAGGCAGGGATGCACATGCTGTCCACAAAGAAGTTGACGCCTTCCTCCGGGTGGACAAAAGCCAGGTCGGGGTTATCGTCGATCATGGTCAGGGCGTCGCCGGCATAGTAGGGCGCCAGGGCGGCTTCCCCGCCTTCCATCTTATCGAAGATCTCGTCCATGACGTAGGCCTGCACCACGGATTTCTGGGCCTGCAGGTCCTGCATGACCTGGTCCACTTCCTCCACCGACGGCGGATTCAGGGAAAGACCGGCCCGTTTGGCGGCAATGGCGTAGGCGTCCCGGGAGTTGTTGAACATGAGCACGTTGCCGGTGTACTGCACATCCCACAGCATCGACCAGCTGGTGGGGGCTTCGTCCACCATGGTGGTGTTTTAGATCAGGCCGGTGGTGCCCCACATGTAAGGCACGCTGTAGGTGTTGTCGGGGTCAAATTCCCAGCCCAGGTAATCCTCACCGATGGCGGCCATATTGGGGATATTGTCGTAGTCCAGGGGAGCGAGCATATCCTCCGCAATGAGCTTGCCCACCATATAATCGGAGGGGAAGATCACGTCATAGCTGGCACCGCCGGATTTCATCTTGGCGTACAGGCTTTCGTTGGAATCGAAGGTGGTGTAATTCACCTTGATGCCGGTGAGGTCCTCAAAGGCGGAGACCACATCCACGCTCTCGTCCGAGCCGTCGGAGATATACAGGCCCCAGTTGTAGACGTTGAGGGTGATGTTATCGTCGGCAAAACGGGTCCAGTCGTAATCCCCGGAAACCGAGATATCCTCGTTGACCACAATTTCGTCCGCTGCAAAGGCAGGGGTGGTGCACAGCAGAGCCACCGCCGCGCCCAAGGCGCAAACACGTTTCAGTTTCATGGCTGCCCTCCCCTTCACGCTTCGGCCGCGCTCTTGCGGATGGCCGCCTGGTTGCGGCGGTAGGCGCGGGAGTCCATATGGTTGGAGACCAGGATGATGGTCAGGATGACCAGGAACATGATGGCCGACAGGGCGTTGATCTCGGGGCTGACCTTCTTGCGGGTCATGCTGTAAATGGCGATGGGCAGGGTCTGCATGGTACCGCAGTTGAAGTAGGAGATCATAAAGTCGTCGATGGAATAGGTCAGGTAGATGAGGAAGGCCGACAGGATGGCCGGGGTCAGCTGGGGCAGGATCACCTTGAAGAAAGCCTGCCGGGGGGTGCAGCCCAGGTCCAGCGCTGCGTTATACAGGCTGGGGTCCAGCTGGCGCAGCTTGGGGCCCACGTTGAAGATCACATAGGGCACATTGAAGGTGATGTGGGCAATGAGCAGGGTGACCCAGCCGAAGATACCGACTTCGCCCCCTGCCCCGGCCTGCTGCAGCAGCACGAACAGCAGCATCAGGGAAACACCGGTGATGATCTCGGGGGTGACCACCGGGACATAGCTGATGTTGTTGACGATGAGCTGGGTGCGGCGGGACATGGAGTTGATGCCGATGGTGGCCAGGGTACCCAGCACAGTGGCCAGTACCGAGGAGACCAGGGCCAGCACCAGGGAAAGGCCCAAGGCCGAAAGGATCATCTCGTTCTGGAACAGGCTCTTGTACCAGCCCAGGGTAAAGCCGGAAAAGACGGTGCGGCTCTTGTTTTCGTTGAAGCTGTACGCGATGAGCACCGCGATGGGCAGGTACATGAACCCGAAGATCATCACGATATAGGCGCGCTGGAGCAGGCGTTTGTGTTGGGTTTTCATTACATCACGCCCTCCATTTCTTCTTCGTCAAAGCTGGAAGTAAAGCTCATGCACAGCAGGACAATGACCATCAGGGCCAGGCTCATGGCGGAGCCCAGGTTGAGGTTGTAGGAGTTGCCCAGGAACTGCAGTTCGATCAAATCGCCGATGAGCAGGTTGGAACCGCCACCCAGCATGCGGCTGATAATAAAGGTGGACACCGCCGGCACGAACACCATGGTGATGCCGGTGGCGATGCCGGGCTTGGCCAGGGGGATGAGCACCCGGGTCAGGGTGCGGAAGGTGTTGCACCCCAGGTCCTGGGCGGCTTCGATGATGGAATCATCGATCTTGGTCATGGCGGTGTACAGGGGCAGAATCATATAAGGCAGGTAGTTGTACACCATGCCCAGCACCACAGCCCCGGCGGTGTTGATCATGTTCAGCGGCCCGATGCCGAACAGCCCCAGCAGCTTGTTGATGAGGCCGTTTTTCTCCAGCAGGGTCATCCAGGCATAGGTGCGCAGCAGAAAGTTCATCCACATGGGCAGCATGATGAGCATGAGCATGATGTGCTGCTTGTTGGCCCGCAGGCGGGAGAGGAAATACCCCACCGGAAAGCCCAGTACCAGGCAGATGACGGTGGCTTCGGCCGCCAGCAGCAGACTGCGGGCAAAGACCGATGAGTAACGCCCGATCTCCGCGAGGTTCTGCAGGGTGAAGGCCCCGGAAGCATCGGTGAGTGCGTACCAGATCACGATGAACAGCGGCACCACGATGAAAATGGCCATCCACAAAAGATACGGCGCCGCCGCCCAGCGGGAAGTTTTGGAACGAAGCATGCGGCGTCACACCCCTTCCCGCGACATGATGTGGATCTCGTCCGGGCCGATGTTCATGCCGATGATCTCGCCGGGCTGGCTGGCCTGGGTGGAGTGGATCAGCCATTCCTTGCCTTCCACATCCACGTGCATCTCAAAGTGCACGCCCTTGAAGATCACATCCCGCACCAGGCCGGTGAGCATGCCGGTGGAGGGCGGCACAATGGCCACGTCCTCGGGACGGACCACCACCTGCACCGGTTCGTTGTAGGCAAAGCCGCGGTCCACGCAGGAGAAATCATGGCCGCAGAAGCTGACCAGGAAGTCCTTGACCATGATGCCGTCCACAATGTTGGAATCGCCGATGAAGTTGGCAATGAAGGCATTCTGGGGTTCGTTGTAGATATCCTGGGGGCTGCCGATCTGCTGGATGTTGCCCTTGTTCATGACCACCACGGTGTCGGACATGGTCAGGGCTTCTTCCTGGTCGTGGGTGACATATACAAAGGTGATGTTCAGTTCCCGCTGCAGGCGCTTGAGTTCCAGCTGCATTTCCTTGCGCAGTTTCAGGTCCAGAGCACCCAGGGGTTCGTCCAGCAGCAGGACCCGGGGCTGGTTGACCAGGCTGCGGGCAATGGCCACACGCTGCTGCTGACCGCCGGAAAGCTGATGGATGCCGCGGCGTTCAAAGCCCTTGAGGCCCACGATCTCCAGCATTTCCAGCACCTTGGGGCGCAGCTGTTCTTCCGGCATCTTTTTCAGACGCAGGCCGAACGCCACGTTTTCAAACACGTTCAGGTGCGGGAACAGAGCGTATTTCTGGAACACGGTGTTCACCTGGCGCTTGTAAGGCGGCAGGCCGGTGATGTCCTTGCCATCAAAAAGGACACTGCCGGACTGCGGGGTGATAAAACCGGCAATCACGCGCAGAGTGGTCGTTTTGCCACAGCCGGAAGGACCGAGGAAGGTGACGAACTCTTTGTCGTGAATGTCCAGCGAAAGGCCGTTCAGAACCCTTTCCCCGTCGAAGTCAACAACAATGTCCTTGAGTGATACGATAAGCGATTCATCCATTTTATACTGCATCCCCCTTTGCGGAATCTGTGCCGGCGGCTCCGGCTCCATGCGGATACCTGCCGGTCAGCGCCCATGACACCGCCCCGCAAAAGGTTTGTTACACCGTCGTGCCCGGGGTGACCGGGCCGCGGCTGCAGCGGCACATACAACGCTTGTTTTGTGTTCAATAGATGCAAAACACAAACTTCATTATACAGTGTTCCCGGGGGCTGGCAATCAATTTTTGTATAAATATAGGGAAAAAGCAAGCAAAATGACACTTTGCCGAAAAGTGTTCAGCCCATATCCGGTGCATCAAAAAAGCAGCCCGTACCAAAAGGCACAGGCTGCCGGTCATACAGAATTTTTTCAGGTTTCGACGCAGGGCAAAGACAGGCGGATACGCAGAGTTTTTCCTTCCAGTTCGGCCCGCACCTGCCCGTTCATACCTTCGGTCAGCTGCCGTACAATGGCCAGCCCCAGTCCTGCCCCGCCATGACCGCTGCGCCGGGCGTTGTCCGCCCGCCAGAACCGGTCAAACAAATGGTCCGGGGCGATGGAAGCCGGGTCTGTCACCTGATTTTCCAGCACCAGACCGTCGGCCGTCTGGATAATGGTCAGCCCGCCCGCAGCATGCTGGACGGCGTTGGTCACCAGGTTGCGCAGCACCCGGTCCAGGGCGTCGGGGTCCGCCAAAACAGCAGCGCTTTTGTCCGCAAATTCCAGCTGAGGTTCCAGGCCCGCCGCCTCCAGCTGGGGGTACAGGGCCGCCAGAACTTCGCACACGGCATTCCACAAGATCACCGGGCGGGGTTCCATGGGCATGTGCTCCCCTGCGTTGAGGCGGGTATACAAAAACATTTCATCCAGCAGAGTTTCCAGATCCCGCAGGCGCTGTTCCACCGTATCCAGCCGCCGGGCACGGGCGCTCGGGTCGGATTCGGTGCGCAGCAATTCCAAATGGCCGCAGGCAGCCGTCAGCGGGGTGCGGATGTCGTGGCTGATGGCCGCCATGGTGTTCTGCAGCTCCTGCCCGGCTTTTCTGGTTTCCAGCGTTCGCTGCCGGGTCTGTTCCAGCCGCCCGTTGATGGCCCGGGCCGCCCGCACCACCGGCCCCATCCGCACCGATACGGACAGGCGGGTGTTGGAATCCGGTGGGGTGTTTTCCAGCCAGTTTGCCCAGGCGGAAAACTGGCTGAGCAGGCGCAGACAGAACACCGTCAGCACCGCCACGGCACAGGACAGCAGGATCACGGCAATGAGCATCAAAACACCTCTTCCCTGTTTCAGGAGATTTCGGTCAGGCCTGGTCCCGCTTGCGCAGGGACAGGTCGGTGAGCAATCCGTATACCACCACCCACGCCAGACACACCACCGCGATGTGCAGATAGGTCATGGGCTGGAAATCCGGGGTGATCATCCGGCCGCAGCCACAGATGGTAAACCGGGTCAGATCCGGCAAGTGCAGCAGTTGGCAGGCAAATCCCAGCATCAATGCCGGCACTCCCGTTCCCACACACAGGGCGACCAGCGCCATCCAGCCTTCCCGACGAACCAGGGTGGACAGAAACATCGAACACATGGACATAGCCCAGCCTGCCAAACAAGCGGACAGATACATCTGCAACCATCCCATAAGGTTACCACCTACCGAGCCAAACACCAGCACCGGACTCAGGGCCAGGGGGATCAGCAAGTAGGTCGCCATTAACAGTGCGTTATAAACCAGCAAGCACAGGGCCCGTCCCACCACATAGGGCCAGTGACACCCCAGCGTGGAAAAGATGTTTTTGACGGCTCCTGAAGTGTAATCTTCGGCACAAAAAACGCCGCCGAACACAGCAATCAACGAAACCCAGAAACCGCCCGCAAACAGCATCTGGTACATATACTCCAGCAGGGTATAACCAGCAAACACGGTGGCATCAGCCATATCCTCGGCAGTGATCTCTGCCCCTTGTGCCTGCATGGCGTTGACCGTTTCCTGGTCGGAAAGCAGGGTCAAAAAAACATATCCCAGGGCAATCAGCCCCAGCCCCAAAAGCACCGCAGTCAACAGATACTTCTGCCGCTGCATGCGGTACCGGTCCATCCGGAACACTTCAAACATGATCATCCACCCCCATCATCTGCAAAAAGTAATCTTCCAGTTCCTGACGATGGATACCAATGGACCGCACCGCCGCGCCGCCTTCCAGCAAGACGGCATTGATGCGTGCGGGGTCGGCGGCATCATAGATGCGCAGTTCCCCTTCCGGGCGCACGGTATAGTCGTGCAGGTTCAGCTTTTCTTCCAGCAAAGCCGCCGCCCGGTGGGGGTCCGGGGTCTGCAGGGCAATGTAGTCCCGGCATTGGGCCGACAGTTCCGCCGCCGTGATCTGCTGAACCATGCGGCCTTCCCGGATGATACCGTAGCAGGTGGCGAATTTTTCCAGTTCGCCCAGAATGTGGCTGCTGACCAAGATGGTCACGCCCCGTTCGGCCTGCAGTTGCTGCAACAGCAGGCGCACATCCCGGATCCCCTCCGGGTCCAGACCGTTGGATGGTTCGTCCAACAGCAGCAGGTCCGGGTCCCCCAGAAGGGCCAGCGCCAGCCCCAGGCGGCGGCGCTGCCCCATGGAAAATCGTTTGGCAGCCTTTTTGCCCATCTTTTCCAGGCCCACCTGGGCCAGCACCCGGTCCACGGCGGATTTCTCATCGTCCAGGCCCAGGAGTTTTGCTTTCAGCAGGCAGTTGTCCCGGGCAGACAAAGACCCATACAGGCCGGCATCCTCAATGAGAATGCCCACCCGGCGGCCGAAGGTTCCCTGTTCCAGAGGCTGACCGAAAATCTCGATCTGTCCGGCGGTGGGGTTGGACAGTCCCGCCAACATCTTGAAGGTGGTGGATTTGCCGGCGCCGTTGGCACCGATAAAACCATAGATTTCCCCCTGCGGCACCTGCATGTCCAGATGGTCCACGGCAGCTTTGCCGCGGTAGGACTTGCACAGGCCCAGGGTTCGCACAGCGGTTTGCATCTGATCCTCTCCTTTGTTTGGTATGGCTTCATTCTAAAGGGCAAAGACCAAACAATCGCAAAGGAAATATAAAGAAAGAATAAAGATGATCTTATTCCAGCCGGAACCCGATGCCCCACACCGTTTTGATATAGTCGTCGGTGCCGGTGGGGCGCAGCTTGGCCCGGATGTTGGAGATATGCACGTTGATGGTCTTGTCTTCCACAAAGGCCTGCTCCTGCCAGACGGATTCATAGATTTCCTGCCGGGTAAACACCTTTTTGGGGCGGGCCGCCAACAGGGCCACGATCTCGTATTCGTGCAGGGTCAGGGCCACCGGTGTGCCCTTCACCGTCAGGGTACGGGTCTCGGAGTCGATGGACCAGTCCTTATATTGTATAACGGAAGTCTGCGCCGCTGCCGCCCCCGCATGGCGCAGCTGCACCCCTACCCGCAGCCAGAGTTCCTGCAAGGAAAAGGGCTTGGTCAGGTAATCGTCCGCCCCCAATTCCAGCAATTCCACCTTGTCCTGCAAGGCGGTGCGGGCAGACAGCACGATCACCGGCACACTGCTGCGGTCCTCGCCCCGGATGCCCGCCAGAAGCTGCTGGCCGGTCAGGCCGGGAAGCATCAGGTCGGCAATGATCAGGTCCACACCGCCCTGCTTCCAGTACAGGCGGCCTTCTGTGCCGGAAAATGCCTGGGTGCAGCGGCAGCCCCGGGCAGAAAGATACTCGGCCACGGCGTTATTGATATCGGTATCATCCTCAATGATCAGAATATGCGGCATGGTGTTCCCCCTTTTGGTCCGGTCTGCTGTTTATGATACCGCAAAAAATGTTTTCTGCAAAGGGGGGTTGACTTTTTCCTCTCTCGGTGTATTATTGTATTAGACACTTAATACAACAATACAAAAGAGGTGCCACAATGGAATGGAACATCACGCCGGGACGGCCGGTGTACCTGCAGCTGATCGAACAGCTGGAACTGGCCATTGTGACGGGCGCCATGCCCGCCGGGGCCAGAGTTCCGCCGGTGCGGGAACTGGCCGCCGAAGCGGGGGTCACCCCCAACACCATGCAGCGGGCGCTTCAGGAATTGGAAAACCGCGGGCTTCTGAAGGCCCAGCGTACCGCCGGGCGCACCGTCAGCGCCGGGACTGAACAGCTGGACACCCTGCGCCGCCAGCGGGCCGAAGCCCTGGCACAGGAATTTTGGAAGCAGATGCAGGCGCTGGGCGTCAGCACCGAAGAAACCGCCGCGCTGCTGCGCGCGGCCGCCGAAAAGGAGAATGTGTGATGCAAGCGATCTATCAGGCCAAGGGGCTGTGCAAAAACTACGGCCGCAGAACGGCCCTGGAAAACATGAATTTCGAGATCCTGCCCGGGCGGCTGGTGGGGCTTCTGGGTCCCAACGGCAGCGGCAAGACCACTTTGCTGAAACTTTCGGCCGGGCTGCTGGTTCCCAGCGCAGGCTGTGTGCTGATCGAAGGAAACACACCGGGGGTAGCCACCAAGACCGTTACCTCTTACCTGCCCGACCGTTTGGCCCTGCCGGGGGAGATGCGGGTGGATGATATGGTCAGCCTGTACGGGGAATTTTTTGCCGACTTCGACACGGCGAAGGCTTCTGCCATGCTGGCGGACCTGAAGCTGGACCCCCGGCAGCGCATCGGCGCCATGAGCAAGGGCACCCGGGAAAAGATGCAGCTCTGCCTGGCCATGAGCCGCGCGGCCCGGCTGTACCTGCTGGATGAACCCCTGGGCGGCGTGGACCCGGCAGCCCGGGAATACATCCTGAACACCATCCTGCGCAACTACAACGAAAACGCCGCCGTGGTGATCTCCACCCACCTGGTGGAAGATGTGGAACGGATGCTGGACGAAGTACTGATCCTGAAAGAAGGCCGTCTGCTGCTGCACCGTGGCGTGGATGAACTGCGGGAAGAAAGCGGCATGAGCCTGGACGAATATTTCCGCGATGTCTTCCGCTGCTGAAGGCCTGGGAGAAAGAGGTGTTTTGCATGATGAACAAACTTTTGAAATATGAATGTATGGCCGTGGGGCGTATTCTGGTGCCCATCTGGGCCGGCACGGCGGTGTTTTCCTTGCTGACATCGCTGGTGTCCCGGCTGGATGACAGCTTTGCAGGGGCAGTTGGCATCCCCATCACCTCTGTGCTGGAAAACTTTTTCGAGGTTCTGACCGCCCTGTTTGTCTTTGCCACCATTGCCGCCTGCGTGATGCTGAACATCCAGCGGTTTTACAAATTGCTGGGGGATCAGGGGTATCTGATGTTCAGCCTGCCCGCCACCCCCTGGCAGCACATGGCCGCCAAGCTGCTGTGCGCCTGCGGTACTACCATCGCCTCCATTCTCATTGCCATGGGCTGTGTGTGGATGGCCAATACCACCGGTGAATCGGAGGCAGCCCAGGCGTTCTGGGTCCAATTCTCCCTGCGGGATACCATGAACACGGTGTTCCTGGTTCTGCTTCTGGTACTTTCCCTGATTTCCGCTTACTTGTATCTGTACCTGTGCATGGCCATCGGTTCCCGCTGGCCTCAGCAGCGGATGCTTGCCAGCATCGCCACCTATTTTGTGCTGGGCTTTATTTTGCAGATGACGCTTGTGATCCTGTTCGTTGCGGGGGCCGTCCTGGTGGCCAATCTTCCCCAGTCCGTGCAGGACGGCTTCGCCCGCTTTTTCCTGGAAGCGGCCATGAATCAAACGGCGTTCGCCTGGGGGATTGCCGGTATCATCCTCTTGCTTTTTGCGGTAGCGGATGGTATTCTGTGGGCAGTGACCCAGTACCTGATCACCAAAAAACTGAATCTGCCCTGAGAGAAGGAGGTCTATCCCTATGGAACAACGTCAATATATCTGCCCCAAATGCGGTTGCCATGAATATGCAGCCGACCGTCTGCAGGCCACCGGCGGCAACTTTGCCAAGCTGTTCGACGTGCAGAACAAGAAGTTCACCACCGTCAGCTGCTGCAACTGCGGCTACACCGAACTGTACCGCGAGGTAGGCGGTGAGGGATGGGACGTGCTGGACTTCCTTATCGGCGGCTGAAGATAACGGCATACAAAAAGAGGACCCCCGAGGGGGTCCTCTTTTTTGGTTTTTGAAAGATCAGTCGCGATGGCGGCCCAGGATGCGCAGCACGTACAGGAAGATGTTGATATAATCCAGATACAGGCTGAGGGCGCCGATGATGGAGGACTTGTGCAGCATGGCCGCGTCGCCGCCAAAATAGGAGTAGTAGTATTTCAGCTTCTGCACATCGTAAGCGGTGAAGGCCATGAAGACCACCAGGCTGACAGCGCACAGGATCAGGTCAAACATGCCGAAAGCACCGGGCATGAAGAACATGAGCAGACCACCCAGCAGACCCACGATGATGAGGGTAATGAGGGCACCGGACAGCATCGGCCCCCAGGAGCTCAGGTCCTTCTGGGTGCGGGAACCGTACAGGGCCATAATGCCGAAGTACAGTGCGCCCACCAGGAAGGCCAGCACCAGGGTGCTGAAAGCATAGGCGGCAAAGATCACGCTGAGGTTCAGACCATTGAGCACCGCATAACCGAAAAACAGGCTGGTGGCGGTGGAGGGGCGCAGCTTGTCGATGCGGGCGGACAGGACCACCACCATGACCAGCTCCGCGATGCAGAGCATCAGATACAACCCGCTGTTGAACAGGATAGACACCAGCGGGCTGTACAGGGTGGCGACACCTACACCGAATGTAACCAGCAGACCGGCGAACATCCACACAAAAGTGCGGGTCATATATTGATTGAGGGTGCCGAAGGGACTTTCGGCATACGAAATGTTATAATATTTTTCGTCCATAGCTCTCTAGGACCCCTTTCTTTTTACATACCCCTATTATATACTCTATCTGTTGGAAAATGTGTAAACGATATATGAATCATTGGCCATTTTTTTGTTAAGAGGTGAAATATATTGCCCCAGGACCGTTTCGGAGTGTATCTGCACATCCCCTTCTGCCGCGCCCGGTGCCGGTACTGCGACTTTTACACCACCCCCGGCGCCCGGGAGGTTCCACAACCCTATGTAGACGCCCTGCTGCGGGAACTGCACAAGGAGGACCGCCGCCCCGACACCCTGTATTTCGGCGGCGGCACCCCGGCTTTGCTCTCCCCTGCTCAGGTACGCAGCCTGATTGAAGCCGCCGCGCCCCTGCCCGGGGCGGAGATCACCCTGGAAGCCAATCCCGATGTGGTCACCCCGGAATTGCTGGAAGGTTTCCTGCAAGCTGGGGTGAACCGGCTGAGCTTCGGGGTTCAGAGCGCTTCCGACACACAGCTGCGCACGCTGGGCCGCACCCACACCTCCGAAGGGGCTGCCCGGGCCCTGGCCTGGGCCCGGCAGGCGGGGTTCGATGACCTGTGCGGGGACATTATGCTGGCCCTGCCCGGGTACACCAACGGCGAGTTCGACGCCACCCTGGACCTTCTGCGCAAAGGCGGGTGTACCCACATCTCCGCTTATCTTCTGAAGATTGAGCCCGGCACCGCCTTTGCCCGCCGCCGCCCCGAAAACCTGCCTGACCCTGACGCGGCGGCGGATTTTTACCTGTATGCGGTAAAGCAGCTGGAAGCCGCCGGATACCGCCAGTATGAGATCAGCAACTTTGCCCGCCCCGGGCACGAGGGGCGGCACAACCTTTTATACTGGAACTGTCTGGATTACCGGGGTATCGGCCCCGCCGCCCACAGCTGCGTGGGCGGGGTGCGGCGATTCTGGCCCGGCGACACCGCCGCTTTTATCGCCGGGACTCTGGCTGAGGAGGAAGAAGGCATCTGCGACGCCGAGGATTTTCTGCTCATGCAGCTGCGTCTGTGTTCCGGGCTGGACTGGAATGAATACGTGCGCCGGGGCGGTGCTCCCCTGGACGCCCGGCGCACTGCCTTTTTACGCCAATGCGTTTCCCACGGGTATGCGGAGTTCGACGGGCGCATCCTGCGCCTGAGCCCCGCAGGAATGGTGGTGCAGAACGCCATTCTGGAAGAACTGATCTGATCCCTTATAACAAAACACCCCGGCGGACGTCTGCTGCGTCTGCCGGGGTGTTTTTCTGTTTTTTGCAAAGGGCGCACAGGCATAAAAAATCGCCGGGGCAAAGCTGACTTTGCTCCGACGAAATCGTGCCGGGTACTGCCGGGCGGCGGGCTGTGTGCCGCAACAGGTTTTATGCCGCCCTAAGCAAGGTTCCGGGCCGCTCACGGCTCTTCTTCGGCCGCGCATTTGCTGCACAGGCCAAACACGGTCAGGTTCCAATCCTCGGGCATGATGCCGGGGCAGGCCTTGACCAGCTCGCTGAGTTTTTCGGGGTCGATGTACAGGCTTTCCACCTGATGGCACTTGGTGCACCACAGATGCTGGTGACATTCGGTCTGGCCGTCAAAGCGGTCAGCCTCCCCGGGGATGGAAACGCGGCGGATCTTGCCGATCTCCACCAGAGTGTTCAGGTCACGGTAAACCGTACCCAGACTCAGGCGCGGACATTCGGCCCGCAGGGAGGTGCAGATCTGCTCGGCGGTAGGATGATCGGTGCGCTTGAGCACCTCGCGCAAAATCAATTCGCGCTGATGAGAATAACGCATGGGAGCTCTCCTTACAAATTGAAAATTTGGTTATCCGGCTACCCGGATACTTTCCCTCTCACACGCTTTTATTCTACTGAACATTATTGTTCTTTGTCAACACTTTACAACAAATAAAAGTGTAAAATCCTACTTTTTCTCTTCCGCAGAAGCCGCCCTGCCGCATTTGTCCGCTGCCCGCAGGCATTTTTCGACACATCGGTAAAAAGTGTCCGTTTTATGTTTACATCTCTGCAGGCAGTTCCGATCAGTCTTTGGGGTGGTTTTTGATACGTTTCCAATACTGCGCCGCTGCCTGTTCTGTTTTATTGTCACCAAAATGGTAGTAAGTTTTTCCCCGCAGTGCGTCGGGCAGATACTGCTGTTCCACCCAGTGGTCGGGCCATTCGTGGGGATATTTGTAGCGCTGGCCTTTGACGGCAGCGTCCTCCCCGTCATAGTGCTTGTTCTGCAGCTGGCGGGGTATGGGGCCGCCCTTGCCCGCCTGCACATCCGCTACTGCCTCGTTGATGGCGTCGTGGGCAGAGTTGGATTTGGGCGCCGTGGCCACCAGTACCACCGCGTCCGCCAGGGGCAGCCGGGCTTCGGGCAGGCCCAGCATGTTGGCGGCATCTACCGCCGCCTTCACGATGGGGATGATCTGGGGCCAGGCAAGGCCCACATCCTCGCAGGCAGTGACCATCAGGCGGCGGCAGGCACTGGGCAGGTCCCCCGCTTCCAGCAGGCGGGCCAGGTAATGCAGGGCGGCGTCGGGGTCGGACCCGCGCATGGATTTCTGGTAGGCGGAAATGATGTCGTAATGATCGTCCCCCTGCTTGTCATACCGCATGGCGGTGCGGCGTGCCACCTGTTTGGCCATGTCCAGGGTGACCACCCGAACGCCGTCCTCCTGGGGTGCGGCGGTGACCACAAACTCCAGGTTGCCCAGGGCTTTGCGCATATCGCCCCCGGCACTTTCGGCCAGATAGGGCAGGGCTTCCGGTTCGATGCGGACGGGGATGCCGTCCTCCTCTCCCAGGCGCCGGGCCGCCCGTTCCAGCCCCTGGGCGATGTCCGCCGGGGTCAGGGACTTGAACTCGAACACGGTGCACCGGGACAGCAGAGCGTTATATATATAAAAGTAAGGATTCTCGGTGGTGGAGGCGATGAGGGTAACGGTGCCTTCCTCAATACATTCCAGCAAACTCTGCTGCTGGCGCTTGTTGAAATATTGTATTTCGTCCAGATATAACAGAATACCGCTTGAAGCATGCAGGGTACCGATTTCCCCCAGAACCGTCTTGATGTCGGCGGTGGAGGCGGTGGTGCCGTTGAGCTTGTGCAGGCGCATGCCGCTGGCCGCGGCGATGATGCTGGCCACGGTGGTCTTGCCCACACCGGAAGGGCCGTAGAAGATCATGTTGGGGATGCGGCCGGTGGCCTTGGCGGCTTCCATCGTGCGGCGGAAGACCTGACCTTCCCCCAGCAGATGGCGCTGGCCGCAGACATCGGCCAGGGTGCGGGGACGCAGGCGCTGTGCCAGTGGTTCCATGAAAAATTCTCCCTTTTTCGCAAATAAGTGACTTACCCTTGCATTATAGACGATTAAAATGGTAGAATCAAGGCGGATAAAGTAATACCCTTGGAAAGGGAGAGACCCTCATGACCAAAAAACAGCTGGCCGCTGTGTGCATCGAGCGGCTGAAAGAAGAGTATCCCCTGGCGGACTGCACCCTGGATTATGACCACGCCTGGCAGCTGCTGGTGGAGGTGCGCCTGGCTGCCCAGTGCACCGACGAGCGGGTGAACGTGGTGGTCAAGGACCTGTTTGCCAAGTATCCCAGCGTGCGGGCTTTGGCCGATGCCGAACCGGAGGAGATCGAAGCCATCGTGAAGCCCTGCGGTCTGGGCCGCAGCAAAGCACGGGATATTTCCGCCTGCATGCGGATGCTGCGGGACAAATATGACTGCAAGGTGCCGGACGATTTCGACGCCCTGCTGGAACTGCCCGGCGTGGGCCGCAAGAGCGCCAACCTGATCATGGGCGACGTGTTCGGCAAGCCCGCCATCGTCACCGACACACACTGCATCCGTCTGTGCGGGCGCATCGGGCTGGTGGACGAGGGCGTGAAGGAACCCAAGAAGGTGGAAATGGCGCTGTGGAAGATCATTCCGCCGGAAGAAGGCAGTGATTTCTGCCATCGTCTGGTGTACCACGGCCGGGCTGTCTGTACCGCCCGTACCGCGCCTTACTGCGACCGCTGCTGCCTGGCCGACGTGTGCCGGTATGCCCGGAAGAACAACAAAACCAAGAAAGAGGAGGCATAAGGGTGGAGCAGCACGCAAAAGCCCCCGTCCAGCTGGGTGGGGCGCTGATCTCGGCACGAGTGGTGGACCGCCTGCTGGAGGAGATGGCCCACGGCGCTTACGCCGACATGGACCGCCTGCCCCCGGAACTGGAACTGGCCGCACGGCTGGGGGTGAGCCGCACGGTGGTGCGGGATGCCCTGAGCGAACTGGAGCGGGGCGGATACCTGGAGCGGGTGCGGGGAATCGGCACGGTGGTGAACCGTGACGTGGTGCATCTGGGGCACCGGATGGACCAGAAGATGGAGTTTCACAAGATGATCGAAGCCCTGGGCCGCACGCCCCACACCGACCACCTGATGGTCACCCGCCAGATGGCGGACGAAGCCCTGGCCCGGGACCTGGGTCTGCAGCCCGGGGAAACGGTGCTGGTGGTGGGCAAGCGGATGCTGGCCGACGATGTGCCGGTCCTCTTCTGCACCGACGTGATGCCCCTTTCCCTGTTTGGCGGAAGGCTGGACGGCATTGATTTCAGCCGCCCCATCTTTGACGTACTGCAGGACCACTGCGACATCCAGACCACAAGCACGGTGGCACGGCTGCACGCGGTGACCGGAGAAGCGGCGCTGCGCCGTCTGTTGGGCCTGAGCCCGGACAAGGCACTGCTGGAACTGGAAGAGACCTGTTATTCCCGCCTGTGCCGCCCGGTGGTGCGCAGCCGGACCCTCTATACAGATTTTTTTGATTTTGCTCTTGTGCGCAAGCTCGTATAGTTGTAGAATAGGTGAGGCTTACAGGCCGCCGGTCATTCGGGCAGGGGTATCCCCCGCCGCGCCCGGCGGCTTTGCCTTGTACGTTCAAACCCGAAACAGGAAAGGAAAGGAAAGGTTGTTGCCCATGAGACACCTGATCGATCCGCTTGATTTCACCTACGAGGAAACGCTGCGTCTGCTGGACCTGGCCGACCGCATCCACGACGATCCGGCCGCCTACCGGGACGTGGCGTACCGCAAGCGTCTGGCGTCGCTGTTCTATGAACCTTCGACCCGTACCCGCCTTTCGTTTGAAGCCGCCATGCTGAACCTGGGCGGCCAGGTGCTGGGCTTCCCCGACGCGGGGGTCTCCAGCGCTTCCAAGGGCGAGACGGTGGCGGATACCATCCGCATCGTCAGCTGCTACGCCGACATTGCCGCCATGCGCCAGCCCAAGGAGGGTGCGCCCCTGCGTGCGGCACGGTATTCTCGCATCCCGGTCATCAATGCGGGCGACGGCGGCCACAGCCATCCCACCCAGACCCTTCTGGACATGATGACCATCCGCCGCCGCAAAGGCCATTTGGATGGCCTGACCATCGGGTTCTGCGGCGACCTGAAATTCGGCCGCACGGTGCATTCCCTCATCAAGAGCCTGTCCCGCTGGCCCAACATGAAGTTCGTGCTCATCAGCCCCGAAGAGCTGCGTGTGCCGGACTACATCCTCACCGAGGTGCTGGACCCCAAGGGCATTCCCTATGTGGAGACCCGCAGCCTGGAAGAGGCGCTGCCCCAGCTGGACATCCTGTACATGACCCGTGTGCAGCGGGAGCGCTTCTTCAATGAAGAAGACTACATCCGCCTGAAGAACAGCTACGTGCTGACCAAGGCCAAGCTGGCCCAGGCCCCCGCCGACATGGCAGTGCTGCATCCCCTGCCCCGGGTGAATGAGATCACTCTGGATGTGGACGAAGACCCCCGCGCCGCCTATTTTGAGCAGGCGCAGAACGGCGTGTACATGCGCATGGCGCTGATCATGACTCTGCTGGGTCTGAAGGACCCCAAAACCGGGGAGGTGGCTTTCGAATGCTGAATATTGACGAGATCCAGAACGGCGTGGTCATCGACCACATCACCGCCGGCACCGGGCTGGCCCTGTACCATCTGATGGAGCTGGAAAAGCTGAGCGATGCCAGCGTGGCCCTGCTGCAGAATGTGCGCAGCCAGAAGAGCGGCAAGAAGGACATCATCAAGATCGAAGGCGACATCAGCAGCCTGGACTTCGCGGTGCTGGGCTACCTGGACCCCCAGATCACCATTACCTACATCGAGAACGGCCACGTGACCCGCAAGGTCCGCCCCGATCAGCCCAAGCAGCTGGTGAACGTGATCAAGTGCACCAACCCCCGCTGCATCACCTCCCTGGAAGAAGGCTGCGACCACGTTTTCGCCCTGACCCCCAGCGGACGGTACCGCTGCATCTACTGCGAGCAGGAATTCCGGGTGACCAACCTGTAATCACCCCCGCATAAAGCAAAGAAGTGCTTTCCTTTTGATAAGGAAGGCACTTCTTTTTTATACACAGGCGGCAAAATCGCTGTCGGTGAGGACGATTTTCCCCTCGTCATCCACATCCGCGGTGTAAGTCACCCCGGGGTGGGCGGTGCCGTCGGCAATGCGGTCGGCCAGGGCCTGTTCCACCGCGCGGCTGACCTTGCGGCGCAGGTCCCGGGCTCCGTAGGCGGGCACCTCCCGTCCGGCCAGAGCCCGGGCGGCGGCTTCGGTGTGGCGCAGGGTGTAGCCCTGGCGGGCGGCGCGGCCTTCCAGTTCGGTGAGCAGCTTGCCCGCGATGGCCGCCAGCTGGGCCGGGCCCAGGGGGTCGAACACCACCACATCGTCCAGGCGGCCCATGAGTTCGGGGCGGAAATAGTCCTTGGCTTCCTGCAGGGCCTGTTTGCCCCGGCGCCGGGTATCCTCCGCCGCCGTGCCGAATCCTATGGGCGCCGCCTGCCCCACCAGGCACCGGGCCCCCAGGTTGGAGGTCATGAGGCTGATGGTGTTGGAGAAATCCGCCTTGCGGCCCTGGGCGTCGGTGAGCATGCCGTCCTCCAGGATTTGCAGAAGAATGTTCTGGATGTCCCCGTGGGCCTTCTCGATCTCATCGAACAGCACCACACTGTAGGGGCGGCGGCGCACCGCTTCGGTGAGCTGGCCGCCCTCCTCATGGCCCACATAGCCCGGGGGCGAGCCGATGAGCCGGGCCACCGTATGCTGTTCCATATATTCCGACATGTCAAAGCGGAGCAGGGCCTTTTCGCTGCCGAACCAGTTCTTGGCCAGGGTGCGGGCCAGCTGGGTCTTGCCCACGCCGGTGGGGCCCAGGAACAGCATGGCCCCGATGGGCCGCCCCGCTTCCCTCAAGCCGGTGCGGCTGCGGCGGATGGCCGCCGCCACCGCATGCACCGCCCGGGGCTGGCCCACCACCTCTTCCGCCAGGCGGTTTTCCAGCTGGTCCAGTCGCTCCCGTTCCGCTTCCCCCACCCGCTGAGCAGGCACGCCGCTGGCCTTGCTCACCACCCGGGCAATATCCTGGGGCGTCAGGGATGCCTGGCCGCCGCCTTTTTCGGCGCTGGCAATGCGGGCGGCAGCCGCGGCTTCGTCCAGCAGATCGATGGCCTTGTCCGGCAGGAACCGCCCGGGCAGGTACCGCACGCTCAGTTCCACCGCCGCGTGGATGCTCTCCGGCGGGATGTTGACGCTGTGATACCGTTCATACCGGGGCATCAGCCCCCGCAGAATCTTTTCCGCATCCGCCGGGGCGGGTTCCTCGATCATCACCTTGCCGAACCGGCGGTCCAGGGCGGTGTCCTTGGCGATGGTCTTGCGGTATTCCTCCGGGGTAGTGGCGCCGATGAGCTGCAGTTCCCCCCTGGCCAGCATAGGTTTGAGGATGCTGGCGGCATCAATGGCACCTTCTGCCGCACCGGCTCCCGCAATGACGTGGATCTCATCAATGAACAGGATGGTCATGCGGTCCCGGTAGAGTTCTTCCAGCAGGCTCTTGAACCGCTCCTCAAAGTCGCCGCGGTACTTGGTGCCCGCCACCATGGCGGCCATATCCAGGGCCAGTACCCGGCGCCCCCGCAGGCTCTGGGTGACCTGGTCGGCGGCGATGCGCTGGGCCAGGGCTTCGGCCAGGGCGCTCTTTCCCACACCAGGCTCTCCCAGCAAGCAGGGATTGTTTTTCTGGCGGCGGCAGAGGATCTCGATCATCCGGTCCAGCTCCTTGTCCCGGCAGAGCACCGGGTCAAGCCGCCCTTCCTGGGCCAGGCGGGTCAGGTCCCGTCCGTACTTCTCGCTGGGCTTGCTGCCCCGTCCCGTGCTCATGCGGGGTGTGCCGGAAGGCAGAATCAGCTGCCCGGAAAGCTGGCGACATTCCCGGGCGGCCTGGGGCACCTCCACCCCCAGGGAGGCCAGCCACACACTGGCGGTGCAGGCGCAGTCCTCCAGCATGGCACAGAGCAGATGTTCGTTTTCCGCCTTGGGCACCCGGGCGGCGTGGGCGCCCAGCACCGCGAATTCCAGCGCCTTGCTGGTCTCGGGGGCCAGGTCCCGCCGGGTCAGGCGGATGCTGCGTCCGGTGCACACCCGCCCGGCTGCACAGTTGTGCAGTGCGGTCTCGCTGACGTTTTTGCGGCGCAGAAAATCCGCCGCCGGGCCCTGGGCTGTCTGGAGCATGGCCAGCAGCAGGTGGCCGGTGTCGGCGGCGGTGCAGCCCTGCTGCCCGGCCAGAGACAAAGCCCGCCCCACCGTGCGCGCGGCGGAGCAGGAAAGACCTTTATGAAAATACAGCATATTCCTCCCCTTTCGGCACGCGGAAAGGCGCGCCCGCTGTGTGAATAACTACAACAAGTATAGGCGGCGCGGCTGCAAATAATCATCGAAACCGGGCAAAAGCGCTGACAAATACGGGTGTGCGTGGTATAATATTTCTTGCATTTTTATAAAGGTGGGTGAAGCATGCGTAGATTGCTGCATTATCTGAAAGGCTACGAACGGGAGACCGTGCTGGCGCCCCTGTTCAAGATGCTGGAAGCCTGTTTCGAGCTTCTGGTGCCGCTGGTGGTGGCCGCCATCGTGGACACCGGCATCCAGAACCGGGATGTGGGCCAGATCTGGCGCCAGGGCGGGCTGTTGGTCCTGCTGGCGGTAGTGGGACTGGTTTCCAGCGTGACGGCGCAGTATTTTGCCGCCAAGACCGCTTTGGGATACGGTACCGCATTGCGGCGGGACCTATATCACCACATCAACACCTTATCTTATACCGAGTTGGACGGCATCGGCACCCCCACCCTGGTCACCCGCATGACCAGCGACATCAACCAGCTGCAGAACGGGGTGAACATGACCCTGCGCCTGCTGCTGCGGTGTCCTTTCATCGTCATCGGCGCTTTGATCATGGCTCTGTCCATCAGTCCCCAGATGACTGCCTGGTTCCTGCTGGTCACAGGGCTGATCTCCCTGGTGATCTACCTCATCATGCGCATCACAGTGCCCCGTTACCACCAGGCCCAGAGCATGCTGGACAAGGTCACCCTGCTGACCCGGGAAAACTATGTGGGCGCCCGTGTGGTGCGGGCCTTCTCCCGCCAGGAGGACGAGATCCGGGATTTCACCCAGACCAACGACACCTTGAAAAAGGTGCAGACGGTGGCGGGGCGCCTCTCCGCCCTGATGAACCCCATGACCTACCTCATCGTCAATTTCGGTATCGTGGTGGTGCTGCTGCGGGGCGGTGTGCTGGTCAATGAGGGAGCCCTGACCCAGGGTGCCATCATCGCCCTCATCAGCTACATGAACCAGATCCTGACCAACCTGCTGCGCATGGCTGACCTGGTCATCTCGGTGACCCGGGCCCTGGCCAGCGGCATCCGCGTGAACGAGCTGCTGAACACCACTTCCGGCATGCCCGACCCCGCCGAGACCGGCGCCAAGGACCTGACGCCGGTGCCCGAAGCCCCGGCGGTACGGTTCGATCATGTGACCTTCGCTTACAAAGGCGCCGGTGCCCCCAGCCTGACCGACCTGGATTTCACCGCTCTGCGAGGCCAGACCATTGGCGTTATCGGCGGCACCGGCAGCGGCAAGAGCACTCTGGTCAATCTGGTGGCCCGGTTCTACGACGCCACCGAAGGCAGCGTTTCGCTGTACGGTCACGACGTGCGGGAGTATCCCTTCGCCCAGCTGCGCACTATGATCGGTGTGGTGCCCCAGCGGGCTGTGCTCTTCACCGGCACCATCCGGGACAACATGCGCTGGGCCTGCCCCGACGCCACTGACGAGAAGATCTGGGCGGCCCTGGAAATTGCCCAGGCGGCGGATTTTGTCCGCGGCAAACCCGGCGGGCTGGATGAAAAGGTGGACACCGCCGGTCGCAACTTTTCCGGCGGTCAGCGCCAGCGCCTGACCATCGCCCGGGCCCTGGTCCCCCACCCCTCCATCCTGATCCTGGACGACAGCGCTTCGGCCCTGGACTATGCCACCGACGCTGCCCTGCGCAAGGCGCTGAAAGAAAAGACAGCAGGCATGACGGTGTTCATCGTATCCCAGCGCGCCACCGCCCGGCAGCACGCCGACCGCATCCTGGCGCTGGACGACGGCGAACTGG
>CALXHS010000106.1 GCA_944388165.1 uncultured Gemmiger sp.
TGACTATTACGGGTGAAAGCAATGGAAGCTTGAAAGTTTCTGGTTCTTATCACGGAATTTATGTCAAAAGCGGAACAGGCGGTGCTTCCCTGAACATCAACGATGCGTCTGTCGTGGCAAGCAGTAGTTCCTCCTATTTTGACTACGCTGGCGTCTATGTGCAGTCCAGTGCGCACGCTACCAACTCCCCGCAGCTCTCCCTTAAAGTCAATGGCGGCAGCCTGACCGCCAGCGGCAGCGCGAGCGGTGAGGGAATAAAGTTTTTTGTGGGAGCATTTGAGGCTACCAGCGCCACCACCAGCCTGACCGTCACCGATAATGCCATTGTGGACGCCAAAAATGGAGGGATCAGCGCAAAGCAAATTTCAAATCCAATTAACACGGATATAAGTGCCACCGGCAGCAATGGCGGTATCGTCTTTGACGGCACGGAAGGCACCGTGTACGGCGATGTGACCCTGGACGAGCCCCTCACCGTGGGCGAGGGCGAAACCCTGACCATCCCGGAGGGGTCTACCCTCAACGGCAATAGCAACCTGACCAACAACGGCACCGTCACCATCGAGAACGGCGGCACACTGAACAACAGCGAGAGCATCAACAACACCGGCACCATCAACGTGGAGAACGGCGGTAACCTGGGCGGAACGCCCACCGGCGGCACAGTTGTGAAAGCCCCGGTCATCACCACCGAAAGTCCTCTGCCCGAAGGCACAGTGGGCGAATCTTACACTGCAAAGCTGCAAGCCACCGGCAACAACATTACATGGAGTTCCAGCGATAAGCCTGAATGGTTGACGCTGAACAGTGACGGCACAATCACCGGCACCCCCACCGCAGCGGGTTCTTACGTCTTTACCGTAAAGGCTGAAAACACCGCGGGCAGTGCCAGCAAGGAATTCAGCATCACCATCCAGGAAAAGCCCGCTGAACCCACCCCCACGCCGTCGGCCACCCCGGCTCCCACTGCCACTCCGGCGCCCACCGCCGCCCCGGCCCCGGCGGCCACTCCGCTGCCGTACTACATCCTGCATTTCAACACCATGGGCGGCTATCCTCTGGCGGATGTGACCTTCGGCGAGGGCGCACCTGTGGAACTGTGGCCCTATAACCCCACCCGGCCCGGCTACCTGTTCATGGGCTGGTACGCCGATGAAGCCCTGACCAAGCCGGTGAGCACGGTGGTGCTGGTGCGGGAGACCACCGTCTACGCCAAGTGGGCTGTGGACCCCGCCGCCCAGGCTGAAAGCAGCGGCAGCGCTGCTTCCGGCAGCAGTTCCGGTTCGGGCAGCAAGGCCACGGCCACGCCCAGCCCCACGGCTGCCCCCACTGCTACCCCCACCGCTACCCCCGAACCTACCCCCACGGCGACCCCCAGCCCCGCCCCCGAAGCGACCCCTGAATCCACCCCCGCGGTGACCCCCGCCCCCGAAGAATCCGGGGACAAGGGCGGATTCCCGGTGCTGCCCGTGGCCCTGGGCGCCGCCGCCGTCATCGTGGCAGGCGTCGCGGTGGTGAGCCTGCGCCGCCGCGTGTGACGCAGCCCTGTACATAAACGCCGCCCCCGGCGCTCCTGATGGAGTGCCGGGGGCGCTTTTTTTTTGCGGAAACGGAAGGGTCAGGGGGCGGGCTTGTCCGCCTCTTCGGCGGAAGTCTGCGCCGCATGGGTCATTTTGGCGTAGGCGCTGGGGGTCAGGCCGGTGCTCTTTTTGAAGATCTGGCTGAAATAGTGGGGGTTGTTCCCGCAGCCCACCTGTTCGGCGATCACATGGATCTGTTCGGTGTCGTATTCCGACAGGAGCTTTTTGGCGTACCGGATGCGCACATCCGTCAGGAAGGCGGAAAACTTCTGCCCGGTGACCCGCACAAATTTGCGGCTCACATAGTCCACGTTCATATACAGGTGGTTCTCCGCGATCCACTTGAGGGTCAGGTTGGGGTTGGAGATGTTGTCCCGCACATACTGCTGCAGATGCAGGATGAAGTCCTTGTCGGAAGGGGAATCCTTGCCGGTCTCGCCCACGATCTGGGAGAGGAAGGGGAAGAGAAAGCCCCGTATCTCGTCCGCGGTGTGGTATTCGTGCAGCTTGAGCATGACCTCGGTGGCCTCCGCTGAGGTGCAGAACATGGAACGGCTGGAAAAGTTCAGCAGGATGGAAGAGGAAAGCTGCACCAGAAAATCCGGCTCCACAATGGACGAAAGGCGGTGCTGCAGCTGTTCCAGATATTCCAGCCGCCGGGCGGAATCCGGCGCGCCGCAGATGGAATCGCACAGTTCCTTGATGGCGTGCAGGGTACTGCGGTAGTTGCAGGCATACACAAAATGCGCGCCGTTTAGATAGACAAGGGTGCTGTAAAAGGCGATGCGGGGGATCAGGTCGTCCAGCAGCTGCGCCAGGTTGGGAAAACGGCGGGAGTGCAGGGTGATGGCGGCTTCGGGCAGAGTCTGCTGCAAAAATGCCTGCAGTTCCCCGGAAACGTCCGCGTGGCTGTCGTACTGCTGGCAGAAGACGAGCAGGTTATTGTGCACATACACGCCGTACAGGGCAAGGCCGGGGGCGTGGCTGTGCAGCCACTGTGCCAGGGCGTTATACCCCTGGGAAAGATCCTCCTCCCGCAGTCCTTCCAGGCGGAACATCTGGTAGGCGGTCTGGTCGAAGTCCAGATACATCTTGTAGAACCGGTACAGGTCGGACCGTTCCTTGTCCTCGTAGCCCACCGCCTGGCTCAGAATGTTGAAGATGACGTTCTGCCGCAGATTGTTCTGCAAAAGGGCGTGCTGCTTTTCCAGCTGCTGGGTGGCGTATTTGTGGTAGCAGTCCTCAATGACTTCCTTCAGACTGGAAACGATCTGCTGCTCGTTGCAGGGTTTGAGCAAGTAATGGCGCACCCCGTACTTCATGGCTTCCCGGGCGTAGTCGAATTCCCCGTACCCCGAAAGGATGATGAACTGGGTGTTCAGATGGGCGGCGGTGGCTTTCTCCACCAGGTCGATGCCGCTCAGACCCGGCATCTTGATGTCGGTCATCACGATGTCGGGGGATTCGTCCAGAATGGCGTTGTAGGCTTCGATCCCGTTCCTGCACTGCCCCACCAGCTCCAGACCGAGGCTGGACCAGTCGATGAGACGGGAGATCGTTTCGCGGATGATCCGTTCGTCGTCGGCAATGATGATTTTCAGCATAGTTCCTCGCCCCTCTCCATGGGGATGGTGACCACAGCCACAGCGCGGTCCTCCTCGTTGTGCAGTTCCAGGCCGTACTCTTCACCGTAGGTGAGTTTCAGGCGCTTGTCGATGTTCAGCAGGCCGATCCCATGGCCGTGGGGGATGATTTGGGAGGTACGCAGTTTTTCCAGCAGGTCGTCCTCAAACACCGAGCCGGTGTTGGTCACGATGATCTGCAGGCGGTGCCCGTCCATCTGCCGCGCCGAAATGGTGATCTCGCAGGTCTCGGTGTTCTCTTCCAGGCCGTAGTGGATGGCGTTTTCCACCAGGGGCTGGATGGTGAGCTTGACGATGTGAACGGGGTACAGTTCCGGGGGAACGGACACATGGAATTCCAGCCGGTCCTCAAACCGGCATTCCTGGATGGCCATATAGCTCTGTACCAGTTCCAGCTCCTGCTTCAGGGTAAAGGAGGCGTTGCTCTGGCCCAGGGTCACCCGCAGCAGGGCTGCCAGGGACTGCACCATGATGGAGATGTCCTCGGCCCCGCAGGCTTTGGCCCGCCAGTTCACCGATTCCAGGGTGTTATACAAAAAGTGGGGGTTGATCTGGTTTTCCAGCGCCTTGAGCTGGGCTTCCTTCTTGAGCAGCTCGTTCACATAGTTGATGCGGATGAGGTTCTGGATCTTGGCTGCCATCAGGTCGAACTGCTGGTGCAGGACACCGATCTCGTCGGTGCGGTCGTTGTAGTTGTAGGTCTCGGTCTGGGGAGAGTAGGAGGCGTCTTCGCCCATGACCTTCATCTTGGTGATCAGAACGCTGAAATGCCGGTTCAGGGAGGCGATCAGGGCGTAGGCGAAGGCCAGCACCCCCACGGAACACAGAATCAGCAGACCGGTGGAAAGGCCCTTGGCGCCGTTCAGCGCCACCATGACATTATCGAAGGGGACCAGGCAGAGGTAATCCCAATCGTAATAGGGCAGCTTGCCGCTGACGGCAAAGTAATTGCGGCCGCCCAGTTTTACCACCTGGTATTTGCCCGTCAGGTCCTCCCGGATCTTGAGGGCGTCCTCCTGTGCCAGATCCTGTGTGGAATACAGCACATCCCCGTCCCGCAGGATCAGGTATTCGGCCTGCTCATACTGGTTGTTGAACAGGGTGGCGGCCTCTGCCACGGCACCGATGTTCACACAGATGACCTCTTCCCCCAGGGGCTTCAGGGAAAGTTCGCTGATCTCGCGGATCTCCCGCCCCAGAAAAATCTTGTCGGGGCACAGGGGCGTGCTGTACCATATAACGGAGCCGTCGGTTTCCCGGGCGGCGGTGCGTATCTCCCGAAACACGCTTTCGGGGGTCTCGCTGGCGGCGTAGGAATTGCTGCTCACCGAAAACTGGTCGGCAAACACATTGATATAAGAAACATAGCTGCTGCGGTAGTTCTGACCAAAGGAACCCAAAAGCGACCGCATGGAGGCGGTGGCGTCGGCGCGGGCAATGTCGTTGGAGGAAAACCGGATGGTTCGCAGGCCGCTCTGGATCTTGTCATAGGAAAAGACCATGTAGCTGAGGGATTCCACGTCACGGAAATGGTTGGAGATCTCCTGGGCGGAGTAGGACAACTGGGCGGCAATGTTTTCGTACAGCAGTTCCGAGTAGGCGCCGGCGATCCAGGAGGAACCCCAGAAGGAGACCAGGGTCACGGGGATGACGGCGGCCAGAAGGATGGAGAAGAACTTGCGGATCAGGGGCAGGTTGAGGAAGTATTTTCGCATGGCAGCGACCATCCGGCTCACCTCCTTTGGATGAAAAGAATTCTTTTTTCTGTATTGAAAAAGTTATTTTTTATCATGATAAAACAACAATCATGTACCTATTATAAACACACAAGCGAAAAAAGCAACCACCCCTGCAGCATAAAAGTAGTCGTGTTGCTCAAAACTATTCGTCCAAGTTTGTGTATTGTGTTTAACTTGCATAAAAAAGAGCGGTTTTTTGGATTTTTGGGTCGGTTATTTGAATTTACCCGGCGGATTTTGTTTTATACAATAAGGGCAAGGAAAAACCCTTTGAGGGAAAAGAAACGGAGGCATCATTCATTATGAAAAAGCAGCTTTCTTTCGCACTGGCTGGTGTCATGGCGGTGGGTATGCTGGCCGGATGCGGCGGTGGCACGGGCTCTTCCGGTTCCACTTCGGAATCCTCGGACGGCACCGTGAACCTGACCTTCACCTGGTGGGGCAACCAGACCCGCAACGAGCGCACCCAGGCTGCCCTGGACCTGTATTCGGAGCAGAACCCCGGCGTCACCTTCGACCCGCAGTTCGCCGAATGGAACGACTACTGGGACAAGCTGGCCACCGCGGCTGCCGGTCATTCTCTGCCGGACATCGTCCAGATGGACTACTCCTATCTGGAACAGTACGTCAGCAACGGCCTGCTGGTGGACCTGACCCCCTACATTGAGGACGGCACCATCAATGTGGACAACGTTGACGAAGGCATCCTGAACTCCGGCAAGGTGGGCGACGGCATCTACGCTCTGTGCAACGGCGTCAACGTTCCCGCTCTGCTGTACAACAAGACCCTGCTGGATGAAGCGGGCATCACCATCAAGGACAACATGACGATGGGTGAGTTCATCGCCGTGTGCAAGGAAGTCTACGAAAAGACCGGCTACAAGACCAACATCGCCTACATCGATTACTTCTGCCGTGCCTACGACGAGATCATCTATGAGTCCGATTCCATCGGCGCTTCTCAGGAAACCCTGGAAGCCTTCTACAGCCTGTATGAAGACGGCATCAACGAAGGCTGGCTGCTGGATCCTAGCGTCTTTGCCGAAGTGACCGTCGGCTCTGTGGAACAGGACCCCATGGTGTACGGCTCCAGCCCCGAGACCATGTCCTGGTGCTTCTTGGCCCACTCCAACCAGCTCACCGCTGCCAAGAGCGCTGCGCCCGAAGGCATGGAGATCGGCATGACCACCTGGCCCTCTGCTGACCCCGCCAAGTCCGACTTCCTGAAGCCCAGCCAGTTCTTTGCCATCACCGTGGACAGCGAGAATCCTGACGAAGCCGCCAAGGTCCTGGACTTCATCACCAACTCTGTGGAGTGCAACAACATCCTGCTGGGCGAGCGCGGCGTGCCCATCTCCTCCGAAGTGTCCAACGCCATCAGCGAAAACATGTCTGAGGACGACCGCAACATCATCACCTTCATCAACGAAGTTGTCACCCCCAACTCCTCCACCATCAGCCCGCCGGCTCCCACCGCTGCCAGCGAGGCCTACAACCTGAACCGCAACCTGGTCGAAAAGGTCTGCTACGGCGAGCTCACTGCCGCTGAGGCTGCCCAGCAAATGTACGAAGAGGGCAACGAGATCATGGCGGGCTAAACCGCACAGGCGTGTCCGGAATAAACGCCGTCCGCCGCAGTTGATAACTGACGGCGGGCGGCATTTCCTTTGGTTGGGAGTGTTCCATTATGAAAAATAACAAAGCCAAAAGCTTTTTGGAAAAGGAAAGCGTTGCCGGTGTTGTCTGCACGCTGCCCTTTACCCTCGGTATCCTGCTGTTCATCCTGGTTCCGATGGGAATTTCCCTGTACTATTCTCTGTGTGACTACAACATTCTTTCCCCGCCGGAATTTATCGGCATCGACAACTATTTGGAGATGTTCACCGACGAGACCTTCTTCAAGGCCATCGGCGTCACCTTCTTCTATGCGCTGATTTCGGTGCCGCTGCGCCTGGTCTTTGCGCTGATCGTGGCCATGCTGCTGCTCAACACCACCAAGGCCACCGGCTTCTACCGCGCGGCCTACTACCTGCCCTCCATCATCGGCGGTTCGGTGGCTGTTTCCATCCTGTGGAAGAGAATGTTCGCCGTTGACGGCGTGATCAACCAGCTGCTGGGTGTGATCGGCATCGAGACCGATTTTGCCTGGCTGGGCAACGAAAAGACCGCCATCTGGACCCTGATCCTGCTGGCGGTGTGGCAGTTCGGCTCCTCCATGCTGATCTTCCTGTCCGCGCTGAAGCAGATCCCCACCACCCTGTACGAAGCGGCCCGCGTGGACGGCGCCGGCAAGGTGCGTCAGTTCTTCAAGATCACCCTGCCCCTGCTGACCCCCACCGTCTTCTTCAACCTGGTCATGCAGATGATCCAGGGGTTCCTGGCCTTTACCCAGTGCTACATCATCACCCAGGGCAAGCCCATGGATTCCACCCTGTTCTACACCGTTTACATGTACCAGCAGTCCTTTGAATTCAAGCATACCGGCTACGGCGCCGCCATGGCGTGGGTCATGCTGGTGATCGTCGGCCTGATCACCCTGATCCTGTTCGCCACCAAGCGCTTCTGGGTCTATGAGGATGGAGTGTGATTCAGATGAAAAAAAAGCGTATCATCAATGCTGTTATCTACCACGTTGTGGTCTGCGGCATTGGCCTGATCATGATCTATCCCCTCATCTGGATGATCATGAGTTCTTTCAAACCCACCGGCACCATTTTCACCACCGCCGGCACCCTGATCCCCGAGACCTTCACCCTTGAAAACTACATCAACGGCTGGAAGGGCTTCGGTAAAGTCGGGTTCGGGACCTTCTTCCTCAACTCCGGCTTTATCGCTGTGATGGCTACCATCGGTACGGTGGCTTCCTCTTCCATCGTGGCCTACGGCCTGTCCCGCTGCAAATTCCCGGGCCGCCGCATCCTCTTCGTCTTCATGCTGGTCTCCATGATGCTGCCAGCCCAGGTCCTGATGATCCCCCAGTACCTGTGGTATCAGAAGCTGGGCTGGGTCGGCAGCTACCTGCCCCTGATCGTGCCTTTCTTCTTCGCCACCCAGGGCTTCTTCGTCTACCTGCTCACCAACTTCATCGACGGCATTCCCCGTGAACTGGATGAGGCGGCCAAGATCGACGGCTGCTCCTACTACATGATCTTCCTGCGCATCATCCTGCCTCTGGTGGTGCCCGCCCTGGTCACGGTGTGCATCTTCTCCTTCATCTGGCGCTGGGACGACTTCCTCTCCGCCCTGCTGTATGTCAGCGAGTCCGCCCGCTACCCCGTCAGCCTTGCGCTGAAGCTGTTCAGCGACCCCGGCTCCTCCACCGACTACGGCGCCATGTTCGCCATGTCCACCCTGTCCATCCTGCCTGCCGGCGTGATCTTCATCTTCTTCCAGAAGTACCTGGTGGAAGGCATCAGCACCTCCGGTCTGAAGGGATAACAGCAAAGGAGGGTATACAGAATCATGATGCCTGCCAGTACACCCCAGAGAGATCTCTGGGTGCAGTTCGACGCATTGCAGCTGGGCTCCGGCTGGGATGAGGAAGACCTGCAGAAACCGCAGATCCTGATCGAGGATGTCTACGGGGACAGTCATCCCGGCAGTGTGCACCTGAATGAACTCAGCCGCCAGGTGGAGCGGGGCGTGGTGGAAAAGGGCGGATGCCCGGCCCATTTCCACGCCACCGACATCTGTGACGGCTGTGCCCAGGGCCACGACGGCATGAATCTGGTCCTGGCATCCCGGGAGACTCTCTGCGATATGGTGGAGCTCCACGCGGGATTTGTCCCCTGGGACGGTATGGTGCTGTCCTCCTCCTGCGACAAATCCATCCCGGCCCATCTCAAAGCCATGGCCCGGGTGGATGTTCCCGCCATCTTCCTGCCCGGGGGCAGCATGCGCCCCGGCCCCGACCAGACCACCTCTCTGGTGGCGGGGGACATCTCTCTGCGCAGAAAACGCAAGGGGGCGGTGTCCGAACAGGAAGTCCGGGACTACCGGCTGACGGGATGCCCGTCGGTGGGGGCCTGCACCTTCCTGGGCACAGCTTCCACCATGCAGTGCATGGCCGAAGCCCTGGGCCTGGCCCTGCCGGGCAGTGCGCTGGTGCCCGCCACCATGCGGGATATCCAGTCCTGCGCACGCAGCACCGGACGCGCCCTGATGAATCTGGTGAGAAAAAAGATCTGCCCCTCCATGATCCTGACCCCCGCCGCTTTCCGCAACGCCATTGTGGTGCACAGCGCCATCGGCGGGTCCACCAACGCAACCCTGCACCTGCCGTCCATCGCCCGGGAACTGGGCATCGACCTGCCCGTGGAATGGTTCGACGAGATCGGGCGGACGGTGCCCCATATCGGCAACATTTTCCCCAGCGGAGAACACCTGACCGAGTCCTTCTGGTTTGCCGGTGGCGTGCCCGGGGTCCAGCGCATGCTGAAAGAGTATCTGGACCTTGACGTAATGACCGTTACCGGGCATACTTTAGGTGAAAACCTGGAAATGCTGGAAGCGGACGGATTCTTCCGGCGGAATCTGGGGTATCTGCACAACTACGGCCTGGAGGCGGAACAGGTGATCCTGCCCCCGCAGCAAGCCCACGAGAATGGCACCATTGCGGTGCTCAAGGGCAACCTGGCACCGGAAGGCGCGGTCATCAAGTACTCCGCCTGCTGCGAATCCATGCGCAGCCACAAAGGCCCCGCGCGGGTCTTTGACTGCGAGGAGGATGCCTACGCCGCGGTGGTGGCGGGCAGCGTCTGCCCGGGCGATATCCTGGTCATCCGCTACGAAGGCCCCCGGGGCAGCGGCATGCCGGAAATGCTGATGACCACCGAAGCCATTGTCTGCGACGAAAAGCTCAACGGCAGCGTTTCCCTGGTGACCGACGGGCGGTTCTCCGGCGCCACCCGGGGCGCGGCCATCGGCCATGTCAGCCCCGAAGCCGCGGCGGGAGGCCCGCTGGCCCATATCCGCACCGGGGATATCCTGGCCTATGATATCGAGGCCCGCAGCCTTTCCGTGGTGGGCATCGACGGCCGGGAACTGCCGCCGGAAGAAGTGGACCGCTGCCTGGAGCAGCGCCGCGCCGAATGGCCCCGCAAGCAGCCCCCCGCCCGAAAAGGCGTGCTGAAACGCTATACGGAATCTGCGCTGTCCGCCATGCAGGGCGCAGGATATTGAGGTGAGAGCAATGGCCAAGTATATTACCCCCGCCGTCACCCCTCTGACCCCGTCCCGGGAACCGGACGAGCAGGGGATGCGGGCGCTGTATGAGCACCTGATCCGGGGCGGCGTGGACGGCATCCTGGTCCTGGGCAGCATCGGGGAATTCTTCGCGCTGCCCCTGGAAGCCAAACGCACCCTGATCGCCAAAGCCGTGAAGATCATCGGCCACCGCGTCCCCCTTCTGGTGGGCACCGGCGGCATGGTGTATGACGAAACGGTGGAACTTTCCGTCTATGCCCTGGAACAGGGGGCGGATGGGGTGGTCATTGTGCCGCCCTACTACTTCCCCCTCACCGGCGCCAGCCTGGAAGAGTATTACGACAGCCTCTGCGCGGCCATCCCGGGCAAGGTGTACCTGTACAACTTCCCTGACCGCACCGGTTACGAGATCCCGGTGGAGACGGTGGTCCGCCTGGCCGGGAAGCACAAAAACCTGGTGGGCATCAAGGATACCATCTCCGGCATGGACCATACCCGGGAACTCATCAAGGCGGTGAAGCCTGTGCGCCCGGACTTTGAGATCTACTCCGGTTTTGACGACAATTTTGCCCACAATGTCCTGTCCGGCGGGGACGGCTGCATCGGCGGCCTTTCCAACCTGGTGCCGGAACTCTGCCATGAATGGGTCTGCGCCGTCACGGAAGGCGACTGGAAGAAAACCTGTGACTGCCAGCAGAAAATCAACCGTCTGATGTCGGTTTACGGGGTGGGAACACCCTTTGTCCCGTACATCAAATGTGCCCTGGGCATCCGGGGGATCCGGGTGGACGCACAGGCCACCTTCCCGCTGCCCGGTGCATCGGCGGAACAGTACGAGGCCCTGACAAACATTCTGCGTCAGGAAAATCTTATTCAGTAATTTTTTGGAAAGGACTGACTTTCTATGAAATACGAAAATCACAGCGTCAGCAATATCCGTGTGGCCTACATCGGCGGCGGCTCCCGCGGCTGGGCCTGGAAGTTCATGACCGACCTGGCCATGGAACCCTCCATGAGCGGCGAGATCGTCCTGTACGATACCGACCATGAAGCGGCGGAAGCCAATGCGGTGATCGGCAACAAGACCGACGCCATGCCCGGCACGGTGGGCCACTGGCATTACAGCGTGGCCGATACCCTGCAGGAAGCAGTGACCGGGGCGGACTTTGTGGTCATCTCCATCCTGCCCGGCACCTTCGACGAGATGGCCGTGGATGTACATATGCCGGAACGGCTGAACATCTGGCAGTCGGTGGGCGATACGGCAGGCCCCGGCGGCATGATCCGTGCCCTGCGCACCCTGCCCATGTACGTGCCCATTGCCGAAGCCATCCGGGATTACTGCCCCAACGCCTGGGTCATCAACTACACCAACCCCATGTCCCTGTGCGTGAAGATCCTGTACCACGTCTTCCCGCAGATCAAGGCCTTCGGCTGCTGCCACGAAGTGTTCGGCACCCAGAAGGTCCTGGCTGCCGCTGTGGCCGAAAAGCTGGGCATCCCCACCCCCGACCGCCGCGACATCCATGTCAACGTGCTGGGCATCAACCACTTTACCTGGTTCGACAAGGCTTCTTATGAAGGCTGCGACGTTTTCCCCATCTACCGGGAATTTGCCGACAAGTATTATAAGGAAGGCTTCAACGAGCCCGACCGCAACTGGGCCAACTCTTCCTTCGACTGCGCCCATCGCGTCAAGTTCGACCTGTTCCGCCGCTACGGCCTGATCGCCGCTGCTGGTGACCGTCACCTGGCCGAGTTCATGCCCGGCGACGAGTACCTCAACGACCCCGAGACCGTGAAGAGCTGGAAGTTCGGCCTGACCACCGTGCAGTGGCGCAAGGACGACCTGAAGGAACGCCTGGCCAAGAGCCATGCCATCGTTTCCGGCGAGTCGGAAGTGGATATGGAGCCCTCCGGTGAGGAAGGCGTTCTGCTGATGAAGGCTCTGGTGGGTATGGACCGGGTCATCAGCAACGTCAACATCCCCAACATGGGCCAGATCCCCAACCTGCCCTACGGCGCCATTGTGGAAACCAACGCCATGTTCTGCAAGGACAGCATCAGCCCCCTGATGGCTGGCGAGATCCCCGAAGAGATCCGCCGCCTGGTGATGCCCCATGTGGAAAACCACGACCTGATCCTGCAGGCTTCTCTGAGCTGCAACCGTGATCTGGTGGTCAAGGCCTTCCTGAACGATCCCAACGTCAAGGCCAAGTGCACCGACGTGAACGAGATCCGCAAGCTGGTGGACGATATGATCCAGGGTACCGCCAAGTATCTCCCCGAAGGCTGGTTCTGATCTTCCCGAAAAGAGACATCATCGCTTTTGCCTCCATCCTTCTGAATAGAAAGGCCCCCGCGGGTTGGACCCGCGGGGGTTCTTTCTGTTGGCGGGGGAGGGGCTGTCGGGCTTTCAAGTCCTGGATGGCCTTTTTAATAGAAAAACGTCCCCTGTTCGGGGACGTTCTTTCAGTGGTGGGCCATCCAGGGACCGAGCCACCCACGCCCTAAAAAACAGTCCGCAGGGCTGTTTTTTCCGGCTTTGCCGTCGGGCTTTCAAGTCCTGGACGGCCCTTTTTAATAGAAAAAGTGCCCCCTGTACGGGGGCACTCTTTTCTATGGTGGGCCATCCAGGACTTGAACCCGGGACCAAGCGGTTATGAGCCGCCAGCTCTGACCAACTGAGCTAATGGCCCGCAAAAACGGGATAACTGATTTAGTATAGCAGATTTTTCCCGGTTTGCCAAGGTGGCGGGGCAAGTTTTTTCCGCCGCCGCATACCCTGTATAAGACCAGAACAGGGGAGGAAGGGCCATGAGAGGGGCAGGCAAGGTTTGCGGTGTGTTGGGAGCGCTGGCGGCGCTGTGCCTGATGCTGGTTCTGCCCGCCATGCCCCTGGGCACGGTGCCCGGCGGGGCGGGGGATACCGCCACCCCGGAAACCGCCGGGGCGGCCACGCCGCCCCCCGCCGAGACCGCTGCACCCTCCGCCATCCCGGCGGGGCAGATGGGGGAGTACAGGGCGGTGTGGGTGTCCTATCTGGAATGGCAGAGCGTGGATTTTTCCAGTGAGGAAGCCTTTGCCGCCGATGTGGGCACTATGCTGGACAACATCGCCGCCATGGGGGCAAACGTGGTGCTGGCCCATGTGCGGCCTTTTGGAGATGCGCTGTACCCCAGCGAGTATTATCCCTTCAGCCACCTGTGCACCGGTACCCAGGGGCAGGACCCCGGTTTTGACCCCCTGGCGGTGCTGGTGCGGGCTGCCCACGACCGGGGGCTGGAACTGGAAGCCTGGGTGAATCCCTACCGCCTGCAAAGCGGCGGCATGCCGGAATCACTGGCCGACACCAATCTGGCCAACACAAATCCCGGCTGGGTGAAGACTGTGGACGGCGGGCTGTATCTGGACCCGGCAAACCCGGATGTGCGGGCATATATCGCCGCGGGAGTTGGGGAACTTTGCCGGAATTACGACATCGATGGTGTGCACTTTGACGATTATTTTTATCCCGCCACCGACCCGGCCTTTGACGAAGAGGACTACGCCGCCTACTGTGAGGGCGGCGGAACCCTTGCCCTGGCGGATTGGCGGCGGCAGAACGTGGATGAACTGGTGGCTCTGTGCTATGAGACCGCCCACGGGTATGGGGTGCGGTTCGGTATCGCGCCCCAGGGCGACCCGGAGAGCAACTACCAGAACCAGTACAGCGACGCCGCCCGGTGGCTGGCGGAAGAGGGCTTTGTGGATTACCTGATGCCCCAGCTGTACTGGGGATTGGACTATACCAAGAGCGGGGATACCTCCCACAGCCTGACCGAGCTGGCCGGGTGCTGGCTGAAAATGGAACGCCGGGAGGATGTGGCCCTGTACTTCGGCTTGGGGGCCTACCGCATCGGGGAAGGGGACGGGGGAGAGGTCTCCGGCCCCGGCACCGAATGGCAGTCCGGCGGCGCCCTGGCTGCCCAGGCGGACGCCCTGGCGGAACTGGGCGGGCAGGGTATCGGACTGTACCGGTATGATTCTTTGTTCAATAACACCCTCTGGCCCACCCTGGCGGCGCAGGAGGTGGAGGCGCTGCGGGGGAGGTGAACCCGCACCCTTGGGTAAGGGGAGCGGGTTTACCGTTAACGGCGGTTTGCCGTTTAGTCCTTCCTTTTCGTGCCCGAAAAGGAAGCGAAAAGGGCCCGCCGTTCCGATGCGGCGGCCGCCGGCCGGGGCTGCGGCCCCGGACCCCAAGATGCGGCCACCTAACGACGGCCTACTCAGGCCCTGGGGGGCCTGAGCAAGGAATGGATTTAAATGGCGTTAAGGGAAAGCCGCTGACTTGAAAGGGAAAATATCAGCAGCCGTTACCGGGAAATGGTTTTAAAAGTTTTTCCTTGTTCACCGGGCCCCAGCCCGGTGAACAGGCCGTCGTAAGGTGGCCGCACACCGGTGGGGCAAGGTTTCTCACGCAACCACTGGCCGCTGTTCGCGGCCGACCAATTTCGGAAACAACGCTGCGCGTTGCTTTTTTGCATGGCGTTGTGCGCCATCGGGCGGCATAGCCGCCCGGGC
>CALXHS010000107.1 GCA_944388165.1 uncultured Gemmiger sp.
GCTGGCCGGGAAGATGGCCACGTGCTTGATGACGTTCTTGCGCTCGCCGGTGAGGGGGTTCATCTCGCTGATGCGGTCCACCTCGTCACCGAAAAATTCCACCCGAATGGCAAATTCATCGTTATAGGCCAGGTGGATATCCACCGTGTCGCCTTTTACGCGGAATTTGTTGCGGATGAAGTTCATATCGTTGCGCTCATACTGCAGCTTGACCAAACGGCGGCAAAGTTCGTCCCGTTCCATCTGCATGCCGGGCCGCAGGCTGATGACCATGCTGCGGTAGTCGATGGGGTCGCCCAAAGAGTAGATGCAGGACACACTGGCCACGATGATCACGTTGCGCTGCTCCGACAAAGCTGCCGTGGCGGAATGGCGCAGGCGGTCGATCTCGTCGTTGATGGCGCTGTCCTTTTCGATATAGGTATCGGTGGACGGAATATAGGCTTCCGGCTGATAATAATCGTAGTAGGAAACGAAGTACTCCACGGCATCATCCGGGAAGAAGCTGCGCATCTCGGTGCAGATCTGGGATGCCAAGGTCTTGTTAGGCTCCAGGATCAGGGTGGGCCGGTTGCAGCGGGCAATGATGTTGGCCATGGTGAAGGTCTTGCCCGAACCGGTGACGCCGAGCAGCGTCTGGCCTTTGTCCCCCGCTTCAATGCCCTTGACCAGGGCTTCAATGGCCTGGGGCTGATCCCCTGTGGGTGCAAAAGGCGCCTGCAGATGAAACACACCCTGCGGTTCCGCACTCATATCCTTGTTCACTCCCAATCCCCCTTTGTCCGTCTCTCATTCACAACATATAGTTGTATTCTTGTCTGATTATAGCACGCTTTGCCCTTGCCGTAAAGCCTTTTTTCGAAAAAGAAAGACGCTTTTACTCTTCCGGATTCTGGGCAAGATATTCCGCGATGGTCTGCAAAAATTTCTTGCCATAACGGTGGGCCCGCGCTTCGCCTACGCCGGAAATCCGTATCAGGTCCCCCGTGGTGCGGGGACGCTTGGCGGCCATCTCCGCCAGCGAGGCGTTGGAGAGGATGATATAGGCCGGCACATGCTGTTTCTGGGCCAGTTCGCTGCGCACAGCCCGCAAACGTTCGTACAGGTCCTCCGGCACATTGGCCGGCGTCTGGGCTGTTTTGCTGCGCGCGGGCTTTTTGGGCTTTTCCTGTTGCCTGCGCTCTGTCATGGTGACGGTCTTGCCCTGGAACAGCACCTCTTTCGCGCTGTTGGACAGCCGTACCACCGGGTATTCTCCCTTGGTATTGAGGATATATCCCTGCTCTTCCAGTGCGTCCAGATACAGCCGCATACGGGCCGGTGGGGTATCCTTCATGATCCCGTAGGTAGGCAGCTCATCCAGGCCGCGGTTCAGGGTGTTTTTGTCCTTGCTTCCCCGCAGCATCTGCACCAGAGCCAACACACCCAATCCACCGGGCCAGCGCTTTTCGATGCGGGCCACCCCGGAAAGGATCTTCTGGGCTTCGGTGGTGATGTCCGTCTGCACAAAGTCGCCTTTGCAGTTGCTGCAGTTATCGCAGCCTCCCGTCTGATGCTGGCCGAAGTATTCCAGCAGGAAACCGCGCAGGCAGCGGGTGGTCTTGCAGTAAGCCACCATCTGGTCCAGGCGCTGCAGGTCCTGCTTCTGGATCTGCCTGGCCTGTTCCTCGGTGAGTTCCTCGTTATCCTTGCTGTTCTGGATCAGGAACCGGGCGGTCTGCACGTCGCCCAATGCATAAAGAAGGATACATTCGGCATCGCTGCCGTCACGCCCGGCACGTCCTGCCTCCTGGTAGTAGTTTTCGATATTCTTGGGCATGTTGTAGTGGATAACAAACCCCACGTTGGATTTGTCGATGCCCATACCGAAAGCATTGGTGGCCACCATGACCCGGCGGCGGTCATAGACAAAGTCCTCCTGATTCTGGCGGCGTTCTTCCGCCTCCAGCCCCGCATGATAGCGGGTAGCCGGCATTTTGGCTTTGCGCAGCTGGGTGCAGACCAGTTCCACCGTCTTGCGGGTGGCGCAGTAAACGATGCCGCTCTTGTCCGGGTGATCCTTGATATAGTCTTCCAAAAACTGGTCCTTGTCACGCGGGCGCTCCACCCCAAAATACAGATTGGGACGGTCAAAACCGGTGGTGATGGTCACCGGGTCCCGCAGTTCCAGCAACCGGGCGATGTCCTGCTTGACCTGCCCGGTGGCGGTGGCGGTAAAAGCCCCCACCAGCGGCCGGGGCGAAAGCCGGGCCAGGAACCCGGCAATGCGCAGATAGCTGGGGCGGAAATCCTGCCCCCATTGGGACACGCAGTGGGCTTCGTCCACCGCCACCAAGGAGACCTGTACCCCACTGACCAGAGAAAGGAATCCATCGGTCTCCAGACGTTCGGGGGCCACGTACAAAAGTTTATATTGCCCCAGGCGCGCGCCCTGTACGATATCCCAATATTCCTGTTCATCCATGCCGGAATGGATGCAGGCCGCCTGGATGCCGCTCTGGTGTAAAGACGCCACCTGGTCCTGCATCAGGGAGATCAGGGGCGAAATGACCAGGGTCAGCCCGGGCAGCAGCATGGCCGGGACCTGATAACAGGCCGACTTGCCGGCGCCGGTGGGCATCACGCCCAGCACATCCCGGCCCGCCAGCAGCCCTTCGATCAAAGGTTCCTGCCCGGGGCGGAAGGTATCGTGCCCGAAATATTTTTGCAGCACATCATATTGGTTCATGGCAGTTCCATTCTCTGCACATCGCCTGTGAACTTTTTACAACATTTTATCAACACAGGCATCAATCATTTTACTTTTTGTGAAAAGGTTGCTATAATATAGATACGGTAACCGCCGTCAGGCAGCAAAAGCCCGCAGGCGGCTGCCGAGACCGGGTTCCGCCCCGTACGGAGCCAAATAAGGAGGTTGTCCTATGAAAGTCACATGTACCGGCCGTCGCGTTACGCTGAAACCGAGCTTTGTCGAACTGGCAGAAAAGAAGCTGGCCAAGCTTGACAAGTTCTTTTCCGAAGAAGCGCAGGCACAGGTCACAGTAACGGTGGAAAAGAGCCGTCAGACCGTGGAGCTGACGCTGCGCAGCGGCACGCTGACCATGCGCGCCGAGAAAGCCGCCGAACGCATGGAGGACGCCCTGAGTGATGCCGTGGATCTTCTGGTGCGCCGTGTAATCAAGCACCGCAAACGCCTGGGCGACAAGCTGACCGCAGCCGCTGCTCAGGAAGCCCCCGTCAACGAGCCCGAAGAGCCGCTGACCGTTGTGCGTGAAAAGCACTTTGCCGTCAAGCCCTGCACCACCGAAGAAGCCATCATGCAGATGGAGCTTCTGGGGCACAGTTTCTTCCTGTACCGCAGCGCCGACACCGGCGAGGTCCAGGTCGTTTATCGCCGTGCCGACGGCGGTTACGGTGTGCTGATTCCTCAGGCCTGATATAACCCAATACGGCGCCGCCCCCGAAAGAGGGCGGCGCCTTTTTTATATTTCGGGTTCCTCCGCCTCGGGAACCGGCTCGCTGGCCAAAGCAGCCTGCGGGACCAGATCCGGGGACGCCTGGAACTGTTTCATCATACTGGCGGCATCCGCCGGTGCCACAATGATGTGATCCACCAGATGGATTCCCAGAGGCTGCAGCGCCCCTGCTGCCAGACGGGTGGAATAAATATCGGCACTGGACGGCACCGCCAACCCGGATGGATGGTTATGCGCCAGAAAAGCACAGGTACACCCGCTGGCCACCGCCTCCCGGGCCATCTTGCGGGTATTGATGGTCACATGGTTGGGCACACCTTCTGACACGCGAATATCCCGCAGGGGCATGTACTGGTCATTCATGGCAATGAGGTAACAGATCTCGTTGTGCTCCCCATAAAACAGCGGACGTACATACTCAATACGCGCCGCTTCGCTGTTCAACGGGTGCGGCCGGCCACGGCGCTGCTGCAAAAGATAATATTGGTCAAATTGGCGGATACCGGAAATCAGCCGGGCACTGGCGGGGCCAATTCCTTCCACCTTGAGCAGTTCCTCCTCACTGGCATCCAGCACATTGCAGAAACTGCCGAAATGCTGGAGAAGCCGGTGGGCCAGAGCGTTGGTATCCTTGCGGGGGATGGAAAAGTACAAAAGATACTCCAGCACCTCGTGGGCAGCCAGACTGGAAAGACCTTCCCGGCGCACCCGTTCCTGCATACGGGAACGGTGATCGGCGTGGATGGGTTTTTCCTTTTTCTCCTGTGCCATAAGGGGTGCACATCCTTTACGTTTGACTTTTTCTATTATATACTATAAATATTGTTTTGCAAAGTAGAGAGGTACCAGGATGAAACGATTTACGGCTGGAGAAAACGAAAACGGCGTACGGCTGAGCCGCTTTGTGGAGGCAGTCACTTCCGGCATGCCTCGGGGACTGATGTACAAGAGTTTCCGCAACAAGCGCATCAAGGTCAACGGCAAACGGGGAGAGCCGGATACCCGATTGCAGACCGGCGATGTTATTGAAATGTACATCAATGATGAGTTCTTCCCTGCCGTGCCGGTGACCAGCGTAAAAAAGCCACCCCGCCGCCAGCCGCCGGTCACCGTTGTGTACGAGGACGAGGATATCGCGGTGCTGTACAAACCCGCTCATCTTCTGTGTCACAGTGACCGCACCGGTGACCCCAACCTGGTAGATGCCTTCACCGCCCGCCTGGTGGAGGAGGGCAAGTACGATCCCCAAGCAGAGAATCGCTTTGCCCCCGCCCTGTGCAACCGCCTGGACCGGGGCACTGAGGGGCTGGTCATTGCTGCCAAGAGCTATGCCGCCCTGCGGGATATGAACGAGATTATCCGGGAGGACTGGCTGAAAAAGGAATACCTGACCATCACCATCGGCACACCGCCCGCCGGACGCCACGTTGCCTGGCTGCAGCACAGCGAAAAAGGCAACAAGGTCAAGGTCCACGCCCATGAATCCGAAGGGTACAAGCAGATCATCACCGAGGTGACCCCCATCCGCCGCAACGGCCCCTTCACCCTGTGCCGCATCGGACTGCTGACCG
>CALXHS010000108.1 GCA_944388165.1 uncultured Gemmiger sp.
GACAAGGCCAACAGCGGGGTGTCCGCCACCCGGAACCTGGGTATGCGGGCGGCCAAAGGCAAGTATCTGCAGTTCGTGGACGCCGACGACACCCTGCAGCCCTACGCCACCGAACTGCTGGTGAAAAAGGCGGAGGAGCACAACGCCGACATGGTCATCGCCCACTACAACCGGGTGGAGCCCCCCAAGGAACGGCAGGCCCAGCGGGCTCCCCGCATGCCGGAGGAGGTGGACCCCGGGTTCGACCCCTTCACCCGGGTGCAGACCTTCGGCTTTCTCATGGAAGGTCCCATGGGCAAGGCCCAGTTTGCCTACGGGCTGATGCAGGAACCCGCCAGCTTCTATTATGGTGTGATGTGGAACAAGCTCTACCGGGCGGACATCGTGCGGGAACACGCCGACATTGCCTGCAGCGAGGAACTGGACTACAGCGAGGACTTTTATTTCAACCTCAGCTTCATCCGCTACGCGGAGAAGTTCTACGCCCTGTCCACCCCCATCTACAACTATGTGCAGAACCCCGAAAGCCTGGTGCACAACCTGAACCCGGTGAAGGTACTGACCACCCGGTGGGAACTGCTCACCTATTATAAGGACCTGTACCGGGACCTGGGGCTGTACGAGGCCAACAAATACCGGCTGAACCGGTATTTCTTCGGCATTGCGGAAAGCTGATTTTCCCCGTTCACAAACAAGAGGCCGTCCTCCTGTGGGAGGGCGGCCCTGTTTTTATCCGCGGATATTCCGGGTAAAACCGGCGTAAAATCCCGGTGGGGCGGTGCAAAGCAATTGCGTTTGCGCCGGGGATATGGTAAAATAACCAGTATGCTGGCTGCGTGCAACCGTTTGCAGGCCCGGCAAAAAATACAATACAGAAAGTAGAGTTGATCGTTTTCCCCCCATGGAAGAGGACAGTATTATCACCATCATCCTGATCGTGGCATTGGTGGCGATGTCGGCGTTTTTCTCCGCATCCGAGACCGCCTTCTCATCGCTGAACCTGATCCGGCTGCGTTCCCGGTCTGAAGCGGGCGACAAACCCGCCGGCAAGGCCCTGAACCTGGCCGAGAAGTTCGACCGGCTGCTGAGTACCATCCTCATCGGCAACAACATCGTGAACATTGCGGCGGCGTCCCTGGGCACGGTGTTCTTCTCCAGCCTGCTGGGCCCGGTGTACGGCCCCACCGCCTCCACGGTGGCGCTGACCGTCATTGTGCTGATCTTCGGCGAGATCACCCCCAAGGGCCTTGCCAAGGAAATGCCCGAGACTTTGGCGGTGGCTTTCTCCCCCATTCTCAGCGCGCTGGTCACCCTGTTCACCCCGCTGAACTTCATCTTCGGCAAGTGGAAGGATTTTCTGGCGCGGCGGTTCCATTCGGACGAGCGGGACACCGTGACCGAAGGTGAACTGGTGACCATGGTGAGCGAAGCCGAAAAGGACGGCGAGATCACCGACCGGGAAAGCGAACTGATCCGCAGTGCCATCAGCTTTGATGATGTGGAAGTGGAAGATGTACTGATCCCCCGGGTGGACGTGGTGGCTGTGGCCGACGACGCCGACCTGGACGAGGTGGCCGACCTGTTTGCCGAAAGCGGCTATTCCCGCCTGCCGGTGTACCATGAGAACATCGACAACATCATCGGCGTGGTGCATGAGAAGGACTATTTCGTGGCCGCCCGCCGGGGCGATGCGGAGCTGGAAAAGCTCATTGCCCCCGCCTTGTACACCACTTCCGGCAGCCGTATCTCCGAACTGATGCGCACCATGCGTGAGAGCAAGCACCACATGGCCATCGTGGTGGACGAATACGGCGGCACCGCCGGTATCGTCACCCTGGAGGACATTCTGGAAGAGCTGGTGGGTGAGATCTGGGACGAGCACGACGACGTGGTGGAGGAAGTACGCCCCCAGAGCAACGGCAGCTGGCTCATCGCCGGTGACGCCGGTGTGGACGACGTGGCAGAGGAACTGTCCATCCGTGACAAGAGCAAAGCGGTGTCCATCAGCGGCCTGGTCCAGGAAAAGCTGGGCGGCCTGCCCAAGGTGGGCGACCATTTCCGCTGGGGCAAGTACGAGGGCATCGTCACCCGCACCACCCACCGCCGGGTACAGGAAGTGCGCCTGACCCTGATGGAACCCGAAGCCGTTCCCCAGGAATAAGCCCTGCCCTGTCTTTTTGCATCAACCATACCGCCGGGCGGCCCCGCAAGGGCCGCCCGGCTTTTGTTATGCCAAAAAATCTCCGTGCAGCCGCCCAAAAAATTCCCCGGGGCAGTTGCATCCCGGGGTGCAGGGCGGTATAATAGGGAACGCGCGCCGGAACACCCCGGCGTGATACTGTACAAAAATGGAGCGGATGTTTTGGTGAAAACAGAAAACGAGCGATCCCTGGCCCAGCGGGTCAAAGCCTTTATCAAGGGGGAAGCAGTGCTCACCGTTGCGGTGGTGCTGGCGTTGCTTTCGGCCATTGCGGTGCCCCCGGATGCGGGATATGCGGGCTATATCGACTGGGATACCCTGGCTTTGCTCTTCAGCCTGATGGCGGTGACCAAGGGGCTGCAGATGCTGGGCCTGTTCGCCGCCCTGGGCGCGGCGCTGCTGCGCCGCACCGCCACCACACGGCGGATGGTGCTGGCGCTGGTGGCTCTGCCCTTCTTTTTCAGTATGCTCATCACCAACGACGTTTCTCTCATCACCTTTGTGCCCTTTGCCCTGACGGTGCTGCGCATGGCCGGGCAGGACCGGCTGGTGATCCCCACCGTGGTGCTGCAGACCGCCGCCGCCAACCTGGGCAGCATGCTCACCCCCATGGGCAATCCCCAGAACCTGTATCTGTATAACCGGTCGGGGATGGGCTTCGGGGAATTCTGCGCCCTGATGCTGCCCTATGTGGCGGTGTCCGGGGTGTGCATCGCAGTGCTGTGTGTGCTGCCCCGCAGCGTGGCGGTGCACACCGACCTGCCCCGTATCCAGCTGGGGGACAAGCGCCGGATGGCCCTCTTCGCCCTGGGCGGCCTGCTCTGCCTGGGGTGCATCGCCAAACTGCTGCCGCCCCTGGGGGTGGCGGCGCTGACGGCGGTGGTGCTGGTGCTGTTCGACCGCAGCCTGCTGGCCAAGATCGACTATTCCCTGCTGGGCACCTTCATTGCCTTCTTTGTGTTCATCGGCAACATGGGCCGCATCGAGAGCTTCCAGAATTTCCTCTCCGGTATTCTGGCCGGGCACGAGGTGGCGGTGGCGGTGCTGGCCAGCCAGGTCATCAGCAACGTGCCGGCCGCCCTGCTCCTTTCGGGGTACAGCAGCGCCTGGCCCCAGCTCATTGTAGGCTGCAACCTGGGCGGGCTGGGTACCTTGATTGCTTCCATGGCCAGCCTGATCTCCTACAAGCTGGTGGCCAAGCAGTACCCGGAAAAACGTCCCCGGTATTTCTTCTGGTTCACCGTTTGCAATGTGGGGTTGTTGGTTTTGCTGCTGGCGGTGAGTTTGGTCGTGTGATGGCCCCTGCTTTTCTTGGTCAACGGCTGCCAGCCGTAGGGTTGTCGCTTTTTGCCGCCAAAAAGCGACGGAAAAACCGCCACCGTTTCGAGGCGGTGGACGCCGACCAGGGCTGCGGCCCTGGACCCGGGGTGTGCGGCCACCTTAC
>CALXHS010000109.1 GCA_944388165.1 uncultured Gemmiger sp.
AGCTGTTCTCGTTGTCGTACCAGGAGACGACCTGGACCTGATAGGTGTCGTCGTCGATCTTGGTGACCATGGTCTGGGTGGCGTCGAACAGGCTGCCGTAACGCATGCCGATGACGTCAGAGGAGACCAGCTGCTCTTCGGTGTAGCCGAAGCTCTCGGAAGCGGCAGCCTTCATAGCGGCGTTGATGGCTTCCTTGGTCACGTCGGTGCCCTTCACAACGGCAACCAGGATGGTGGTGGAGCCGGTGGGAACGGGAACGCGCTGAGCAGAGCCGATCAGCTTGCCGTTCAGTTCGGGGATGACCAGGCCGATAGCCTTGGCAGCGCCGGTGGAGTTGGGAACGATGTTCTGAGCGCCAGCGCGGGCACGACGCAGGTCACCCTTGCGCTGCGGGCCGTCCAGGATCATCTGGTCGCCGGTGTAAGCATGAACAGTGGTCATGATGCCGGAGACGATGGGGAAGGTCTTGTTCAGGGTGTCGGCCATGGGAGCCAGGCAGTTGGTGGTGCAGGAAGCAGCGGAGATGACCTGATCGTCAGCGGTCAGGGTCTTCTCGTTAACGGAGTAGACGATGGTCTTCAGGTCGTTGCCGGCGGGAGCGGAGATAACGACCTTCTTGGCGCCAGCAGCGATGTGAGCCATGCTCTTTTCCTTGCTGGTGTAGAAGCCGGTGCACTCCAGCACGACGTCGATGCCCAGTTCGCCCCAGGGGCAATCCTTGGCGTCCTTGATGGCGTAGATCTTGATTTCCTTGCCGTCCACGATGATGGAGTCATCGGTGGAGTCGACAGTGTGCTTGTTCTCGCCGATCTTGCCCAGGAAAGAGCCCTGAGCGGTGTCGTACTTCAGCAGGTGAGCCAGCATTTTGGGGCTGGTCAGGTCGTTGATGGCGACGACTTCGTAGCCTTCAGCCTCAAACATCTGACGGAAGGCCAGGCGGCCGATGCGGCCAAAACCATTGATAGCAACTTTAACAGCCATAGTAAAATCCTCCCAAGATTTTATTGATTCGGGACGGGCTTGTCCGCCCCACCTTGATGCGGTTTTCGCACCGCGTTCCGGTATGCTTCTATTGTACTCGATTCATTCCAAAACTGCAAGTGCGTTGTTATTATTTTAACACCGAATTTCAAAAATCATGCTATTTGGTCAAAAACAACAGGGCTTGCCGGGGCTTTTTTCGGCGTTGTGTCCATGGCGGACAACCATTTTTGCCCCAAATTCCGGTTCACCAGCATTTTCCGGGGACAGCGGCGGGAGTTTCTGCATACAATAGCGCTGTCACTGTTTGCACCGAAAGGAGGCCCGGGTCATGGAACTGCCGGAAAGCGAAGCCCGCGCCCGGCTGGCGGAACAGGCCGCCCGCCGGGCCAAAGACGGGCTGGACCCGCTGCCGGTCTGGGGCGGGCTGCGCCTTTTGACCACCGCCGAACTGCTCTGCCACGCGCCGCCGCCATGCCGCCCGGCGGACGCCGCCGGGGTCCTGGACGCCCTGTGCGCGGCGGTGAGCGCCGGGGTGCGGCGGCGGGCCGGGTGGCTGTATGCCATGGTCCCCGCCGGGGAAACACTGCCTGTACCGGTTTCCGGGCGGCTTTTGCAGGCCGCCGTCCTCTGTGCTTTGCGGGGAGCGCTGCACACCGGGGGCAGCCGGGCGGTGGTGCGCTGCCTGCCGGCAAAGGATTTCCTTCTCTTATGTATGCGGGGCGGGGCGGCAAGCCTGACCCCCGCCGACGCCATTCCCCTGTGGAAGCGGCTGGCCGCCCAGGGCGGCGGCACAGCGGTGTTCGGGGCGGGGCCGGTGTTCACGGCGGCGGTCCGCCTGCCCCTGTGTCCGGGGCTTTGCGCCCCCTGTGCCGGGTCGGCGGAACTGCTGCGGGACCGGTATGCCCTGCCCTATGTATACCTGGGGGAATGGCTTGCCCGGCCCTGGATATAACGAATCAGAACCAGCGGCGCTCCAGTCTTTCCAGCGCTTTGCGTGCCTCTGCATTTCCCTGTTCCGCCGCCATGCGGTACATCACCTTGGCCACCACCCGGTTGCAGGGCTCCCCGCCCCATCCCTTTTCAGCATACAGGCCCATCCTGTACCGGGCTTCGGACAGATTCTGCCGGGCCGCCTGCCGGAACCATTGCAAGGCCGCCCTGCGGTACCACAGTACCGTCATCACATCGCGGTCAATGTTTTCCTGTTTCGTACACAGGCCCAGTTCGCACCGCAGGCCCATCGTCACCTGTGCGCCGAGGTGTCCTGCTTCTCCGGCAGCCGAGTACCATCGGTCGGCTTCCGCCTGGTCTTTTTCCACGCCAATGCCTTTTTCATAGCAGCGGCCCACAGCAAACTGCGCCATGGGCAGTCCGCTCATCGCTGCCCAGCGGTAACATTGGGCGGCTTGCTGCAGGTCCTTTTTTACACCGGTCCCCTGCTCATACAATTCGCCCATGGTGTAGTAAGCCGGGCGATAATCCGCTTCAGCCGCAAGGCGGCACAGCTGCACCGTCCGTTTCACATCCTTTTCCACGCCGATCCCGTTGAGATAGCAAAGTCCCAGCGCATACTGGCCGCGAGGGTCCTTTTTCAGGGCCGCCATACCGTACCAGTACGCCGCTGCCTTGCCGTCCACCGCCACGCCCTTGCCGAACTCATAGCACCAGCCCAGGTTGCACTGGGCGGGGGCAAAGTTTTCGTCCGCTGCCTGCTTGTAGAGGAAGATGGCGTTTTCCCAGCTTTGGGGGCGGCCTTCTCCTTTTTCAAAACAGAGTCCCAGCAGGCACCGGCCGTCGGGGCTGCCTTGGGCGGCGGCCCGCTCAAAGCAGTCGGCGGCCTTTTCCAGGTCCCGCGCCGTGCCCTTGCCGTTGTACAGGCGACGTCCCTGTTCACACAGACAGGCGGGGTCGTCGCCGCCTCGGCAGCAGAACTCGTAAGCCAGGGGCTGGTCCCCCGCCCGGGCGGCTTCCCGGCAGAGGGACAGCCAGCCCCGGGGAGTGATTTCCTCCGGCGGCACCGGCACAAAGGTCATGCCGCCGCACAGCGGGCAGACCTCCAGATCCTCCTGCATGGTGACAAATTCGCAGTCCGGCGATTCACAGCGGTAATATTCCATTCCGGTCCCTCCCCCGCCGCCCCCTGGGGGCGTTGTTTCCTTTCAGTATATTCCCTTTTTCGCCGGTGTACAAGCAGGATGCCGCCCCGTTCTCCGCGCCCTTTTGGGCGGGGCGGGCGGCTTTTTGTTTGGTTTTGGGCTTTCGCTGTCCTGCGGCAAAAAGTGCGGCCCGGAAAGGATATACTTCCTGGCACAACCGCATATAGAGAGGGGACAAAATTATGCCGATTTTCATCAAAGACAAGACACGGATACCATCCGCTTCACCCCAGGCCGTCCCGGACACAGAACCCCGGGAACCGGAAGCCCCGCCCGCCCTGGAAGCTGCGCCCCGGGAACGGATGCTCACCGGTGCGGTGCTTTGGCGGCTGGGGGCCGCGGCGGCGGGCTGCCTGTTGGGAGCGGGGCAGCTGTGCGGCGCCGCACCCCTTGGCCTGGCCCTGACCATCGGCTGTCCGCCAGGGTTCGCTCTGCCTGCCATGGCGGGGGCGCTGGCGGGTTCGCTGGCCTTCCAGCCCTTTGAACTGGGGCTGAAACTGTCGGGGGCACTGGTGGCCGCCGTGGCCGGGCGGTGCGTGGCCGCCCAACTGGGCAAAAAACAATACATACTGGGGGCGGCAGCCGGGTGCTGCGCCCTGCTCACCGAACAGCTGGCCCTGAGCCTGAGCGCCCCGGTGAGCACCCTTTCCACCACCCAGGTGCTGGCCACCGCCGGGCTGGCGGCGGGGTTCGGGGCGGCCATCCGGGCCTTGCCCCACAACAAGCCCCGGGGGCTGTGCCTGTGGCTGGCCATGGCCGCAGCCTGTGCCCAGCGGCTGACACCTCTGCTGGGCGGCGGCTTTGCTCCCGGGCTGGCCCTGGCGGCGGGGGCCGGGCTCTGCACCGCCGTTGCAGGCAGCCTGGAACAGAGCGCCGTGCTGGCGGTGGCCATGGCCGCGGCGGTGACGGCGGCTTCCCCCGGCCTGAGTTACGCCGCCCTGGCGGTGGCCCTGGGCACCCTGGGGGCCGCCGTGCTGGCAGGCGGAGAGCGCCGCCGCTGCGCCGGGGTCTTTGTGCTGGGCTGCGGGGTGGGCGCCCTGGCCGCCCCCACCCCGGCCGCTGCTTTATGGTTATGCGTTTCGGCGGCGGTGGGGATGCTGGGCTTTCTGGCCTGCCCGCCTGCTTTGCTGCGGGCGGTGTTCCCGCCACCGGCCCCGCCGGTGGTGAGCCAGACCCTGGGCAGCGCCGCCCGGCGGCTGGCCGGGGTGGCAGACAGCCTTTCGGACATTGCGGACACGGTGAACGAAGTCTGCGAGCGTCAGCTGCCCCCCAAAGGGGAGACCTATGACTTTGTGGTGGAGTACACCGCCCGCCACGTCTGCCAGCAGTGCGAACGCCGCTCCGTCTGCTGGATACGGGGCTATTCCACGGCGGTGGACGGGCTGTACAAGCTGCGGGGTGTGTTGGACGCCCGGGGACGTGTGGAATTGGAGGACCTGCCCGGGCAGCTGAGTGCCTGCACCCATCCAAGCGATCTTTGTTCCTCGGTGACCCACGGGTACCGGCTGTGGATCAGCCGCCGCCAGACCCGGGCCCGGGCCAGCCTGCTGCGGGGGGCGCTGACCGAACAGTACAGCGCCATGGCCGCCGCCCTGGCCCAGATGGCCGCCAGGCTGGGCCAGGCGGGGCTGCCGGACCCCCGGCGGGAGGCCAAGGTGGCCAACCTGTTTTCCGCCCTGGGGCTGGAGCCCCTGGAATGCAGCGCGGTCAGCGACGTGGCCGGGCGGATCACGGTGAGCGTGACGGTGCCCCGGATGAAGTTCACCGACCAGGAACTGGCAGACCTGGCCCGGGAGGTGGGGCGCATCTGCCGCCGGGACTTCGACCTGCCCGACCTGGCCCAGTGCCGCACGGTGAGCATGCTGCGGTTCGGGGAGAGGCCTCTTTTCACCCCGGTGTTCGGGCTGGCCAGCCGTGCCGCCCCGCCGGAGCAGGTCAGCGGGGATGCCTGCAACCAGTTCTGCGACCGGGCGGGCCGGGCCCAGATGCTGCTGTGCGACGGCATGGGCACCGGCAAGGCCGCTGCGGTGGACGGGCGGATGGCCGCCACGCTCACCTCCCAGCTGCTGCGGGCAGGCTTTGCCGCCGAGAGCGCCGCCCGGCTGGTGAACGTGGCCCTGGGCATGAAGTGCGCCGACCAGGAATCCGGCGCCACCCTGGACCTGCTGACAGTGGACCTGTACACCGGCCGGGCCGGGCTGTTCAAGGCGGGGGCGGCCCCCAGCTTTCTGGTGCGGGAAGGCACCGCCCGCATCCTGGAAGCCCCCAGCCTGCCCATGGGAGTGAGCGATTCGGTGGTGGGGCGTTCCACCGCCTTTTCCCTGGCCGAAGGGGACATGGTGGTGCTGGTGTCCGACGGGGCGCTGTGCGACGGCAGCGACTGGCTGGTGGAACAGCTGCAGCTGTGCGCCCGGCTGGGCCACGACCCCGACCAGGTGGCCAAAGCGGTGGCCGACAGCGCAGTGCGGCGCTCCGGTTCGCGGCAGGACGACATCACGGTGGCGGTGCTGCGGCTGGACCGGTGAAAACGTTTTCGACGCAAACCACGCTGGAACGTGAAACCCGTTTCATCACTTGTTTATATTTACAAAATTTTTATAAATTTGATAAAAAAACTGTTTAATTTTTGCCAAACATGTGGTAAAGTAGAATCATTCGGGGAGCGGGCGCGGCCCGTCACCCCATCACATAACGCCGAATGGCCGGAATCTGAACTGCTGCGTGGGACCGGGCCCGGCGCGAAAAGAGGTTTGAATACGATGGAATACGCCAGCAAGGACATCCGCAACATTCTGGTAGCCGGTCACGCCGGCTGCGGCAAGACCACTTTGGTGGAAGCGCTGCTGTACATGAGCGGCGCCACCGAGCGTATGGGCCGCGTGGAAGACGGCACCACCGCCAGCGACTTTGACCCCGAAGAGGCCAAGCGCAAGGCATCGCTGAATTCCAGCGTGGTCCCGGTGGAACTGGACGGGACCAAATACAACCTGATCGACGTTCCCGGCCTGTTTGACTTTGAGTCCGGCGCCTGCGAGGGCGTGCGTGCCGCCGAAAGCGTTCTGATTTGTGTGTCCGGCCGTTCGGGCGTGTCCGTAGGCGCGGAGAAAGCCTATGCCCTGGCGCTGAAGAACAACAAGGCCCGCATGGTCTTTGTGACCAAGACCGACCTGGAAAACGCCGACTATTTCAAGATCCTGGAACAGCTCAAGATCAAGTTCGGCCCTTCCATCTGCCCCTGCGTGGTGCCCACCCGTCTGGACGACGGCACCAACGTCTACATCAACCTGTTCAGCCAGAAAGCCTTCAAGTATGAGGGCGGCAAGCAGGTCCAGGTGGATCTGCCGGATATCGGCCACCGCTTTGAAGGTCTGATCCAGGCCATGAACGAAGCCATTGCCGAAACCGACGAGACCCTGATGGAAAAATTCTTTGAGGGCGAAGCCTTCACCACCGAAGAGATCGTGGCAGGCATGGCCACCGGTGTGCGCACCGGCCAGATCACCCCTGTGTTCTGCGGCAGCGCCGTGAACATGCAGGCCCTGGACATGCTGGTCTACAACCTGAAAGAACTGCTGCCCGCCGCCGACAGCGCCGTGCAGATGGCCGAGGACAAGGACGGCAACCCGGTGGAGATCGCCGCGGACGAATCCGCACCCACCTGCGCCTACGTCTTCAAGACCGTGGCCGACCCCTTCGTGGGCAAGCTGAGCTTCATCAAGGTGCTGGCGGGCAAGCTGACCGCCACCTCCAACGTAGTGAATGCCCGCACCGGCCAGCCGGAACGCCTGGGCAAGACCCTGACCATCTGCGGCAAGCGCCAGACCGACACCGCTGCCATCACCGCCGGTGACATCGGCGCCGTGGCCAAGCTGGCCACCGCCAAGACCGGCGATACCCTGTGCGACCCCGCCCGCGTGGTGAGCCTGGCCGCCCCCGAATATCCCGCCGCCTGCTACCGCATGGCCGTCAAAGTGGCCAAGAAGGGCGACGAGGGCAAGGTTTCCGGCGCGCTGGCCCGCCTGATGGAAGAAGATCCCTCCATCACCTTTACCGTGGACCCCGAAACCAAGCAGCAGGTCATTGCCGGTCTGGGCACCCAGCACCTGGAAGTGGCGGTCGCCAAGCTGAAGAACAAGTTCGGCGTGGAGATCACCCTGGAAGTGCCCCGTGTTCCCTACCGTGAATCCATCCGCAAGACCTGCAAGGCCCAGGGCCGCCACAAGAAGCAGACCGGCGGCCACGGCCAGTTCGGCGACGTGTGGATCCAGTTTGAACCCTGTGAGGGCGACGACATCGTCTTTGAGGAGAAGGTGTTCGGCGGCAGCGTGCCGAAGAACTTCTTCCCCGCCGTTGAAAAGGGCGTGCGTCAGGCTGCCACCCACGGCGTGCTGGCAGGCTATCCCATGGTCGGCCTGAAGGCCACCCTGCTGGACGGCAGCTACCACCCCGTGGACTCCAGTGAAATGGCCTTCATCATGGCCGCCAAGCTGGCGTACAAGGCTGCCATCCCCGAAGCCAGCCCCGTGCTGCTGGAGCCCATCGGCACCCTGCAGGCCCACGTCCCGGCGGACAACACCGGCGACATCATGGGCGAAGTGACCAAGCGCCGCGGCCGCGTGCTGGGCATGAGCCCGGACGAGGAAGGCGGCCAGATGGTGGACGCCGAAGTGCCCATGGCCGAAATGCAGGACTTCACCACCTTCCTGCGGCAGCTGACCCAGGGCCGCGGCCACTACACCTTCGAGTTCGTCCGTTACGAGACCCTGCCCCAGATGCTGGAAGGCAAGGTCATCGAACAGGCCAAGGCGCTGGGCAACATGAACGAGGACGACGCCTGATCTCTGATTTTTCCCTTTGCTGATACAACACCCCGCCCCCGGTTCCCTATGGGACCGGGGGCGGGGTGTTTGTTATTGTTTCTGTTTGCAATCTGTTTTCGGGCAAGCGGCTGCCCTTTGAGGAGTCCTTCCTTTTCGTGCCCGAAAAGGAAGCGAAAAGGGCCCGCCGTTTCGATGCGGCGGCCGCCGACCAGGGCTGCGGCCCTGGACCCGGGGATGCGGCCACCTTACGACGGCCTACTCACCGGCTGGGGCCGGTGAGCAAGGAATGGATTTAAAATTCCTCCAGGGAAGCTTACTCCTCGACCCCCGCCAGATACTCCTGGGCGAAGTGCACGGCCACGGCGCCGTCGGCGGTGGCGGTGACCACCTGGCGTACCGCCTTGGCACGAGCGTCGCCCACGGCATACACGCCGGGCAGGTTGGTGCGGGTGGTCTCGTCGGCGTCAAAATACCCGGCAGCGTCGCAGTTCACCTGCTCCCGGAAGAGCTGGGTGTCCGGCACCCGGCCGATGGCCGCAAACACGCCGTCGCAGGCCAGTTCCCGCACCTCGCCGGTGTGTACGTCCTCCACCTTCAGCGCCTGCAGGCGGCCGTCCTCGCCCTGCACCAGCTCCGCCGGGCGGGCGTTCCATACGATCTCCACGCCGCTGCTTTCCAGGGCGCGGACATTGGGGGCCGGGGCCCGCAGTTCGTCCCGGCGGTGCACCAGATAGACCTTTTCACACAGCTTGGCCAGATGCAGAGCATCCCCCACCGCCGTGTTGCCGCCGCCCACGACCACCACCGTCTTGCCGCGGTAGAGCATGCCGTCACAGGCGGCGCAGTAGCCCATGCCCCGGCCGACCAGTTCCTTCTCGTTGGGCAGGCCCAGAGGACGGGGAGAAGCCCCCGGTGCCAGCACCACCGTGCGGGCCAGAATTTCACCGCTGTCGGTCTGCAGGCGCTTCACTTCTCCGGTGAGGTCGGCGCTTTCCAGCTGGGTATAGCGGAACTCCGCCCCCGCCCGTTCAGCCCCCTGGCGCATCAGGTCGCCCAGGGAATAGCCATCCAGACCTTCGGGGAAGCCGGGATAGTTTTCGATGAGAGGGGAATCCGCCATCTGGCCGCCGGCAGCCAGCTTTTCCAGCAGGACGGTCTTCAGCCCCGCCCGGGCACCGTACAGCGCGGCGGTGCAGCCGCCGGGGCCGCCGCCCACAATGGCCATATCATACATCATTTCACTCATGGTCAAAATCTCCTTGCCGGCCGCCCCTTGGGTGCGGGCGGCCTTTGTTTCACTATAGCAAATCCGCACCTCTTTGTCGAGAGCCTGCCCCGTTCCGGTCTCCCCTATTCCCACAAAAAGAAAGAGCCCTCCGTGTTGTCCGTCACGGAGGGCCCGCCGGGGCCTGCTTGGGGGATGTCCCGGCATCGCAGAAGCGAAGCGCGCGAGAATGTCGTTTATTGATTGGGTTCCATCCCGAACCAGCTGCAGATAGCTTCATAGTACAGCTGCGCGGCATGCTGGCAGCCGTCCTCATCCCCCAGCAGGTCCACATCGGCACTGTTGGTGATGAAGCATTGTTCCGAGAGCACCGCCGGGCACTGGGCATATTCCAGCACGCCGAAGGTGGGGTCATCGTGAACACTGGTATCGGTGGATTCGTAGAGAAGTTTTTCGTCGTTTTCGCCGTAGTATATGTACCGGATGCCGTCCACACCCCGCAGCCGCTGTCCCAGCGCCCCGAAACCTTCGGTCAGATACTGGGCAAAGCGCAGGCTTTCGTCATGGTTGGCACTGCCCGGGGGGATGGGATAGCACTCATAGCCGGAAGTGCTCTCGGCGGAGTCGGAATTGCCGTGGATGGAAAGCAGCAGCTGCGCCCCCTGGGCGTTGGCACGCTGGGCCCGTCCACTGGGCTTGATGCGGGCACAATCGGGGTCCTGGCTTTCCTCTTCGGTAATGGTCAGGTACGGGCTGAACCGCCCGTCCGCCTCCAGAAGGTCATACAGGGCGTTGGCGGTGTTCCAGGTCATCTCGTATTCCCCAAACCCCAGCCCCTCGGAACCGCGGTCCACACCGCCGTGACCGGGGTCAATGGCCACCACAGGCAGTTCCGGTTCGGGGGCGGCGGCCGCCTTGGCCGCGGCCGGGGCGGTTGCCGGTTCGCTGCCGGAATCCCCCACAGCGGCCAGAATCTGTTCCACACTGGGGATCAGGAACATGACCACTGCCGCCACCACGCAGAGCAAAGCAACCAGAAGCCCGCCCCGCACCAGCCGACGGTTGCGGCGGCGGCGACGGCGCATGGCATACCAGTCCGGGGAACGGCCGGGCGCCTGCCCGGGCCGGGCCGCCCCCGTCGTGTTGGGTCTGCGCCGGGGCGCAGTTGTCTGGGGACGCCGGTACTGGATCTTGCTGGCATAAGGATAGGATTCCTGCCGTGGCATAACAAGGGGTCACCTGCCTTTTGTACTTCCTGGGCTTTGTGCGGGCTGTACCCGCCGTGCAGTTTGTATTATAGGGGCGCTTTGTGTCCGACTTGTTTCCGAATGTAACAACTTCACACAGGCTTCTGTCTGTATAGTGGTATTTCGCGCCGGGATGTTACAGCAAACGGAGATTTTTTCCCTTTCGTATCATAAAACGCCCGCCGGGGGCCGATCCTCTCACCTTCCGGGAATTTTTTTCCAAACAGCAGACCGGGCCGGTGCATACCGCACCGGCCCGGCCGTTTCTGATTCTTATGCCATCTGTTTCAGATGGTGGGGGCATACACGCAGCAGACGTTTTTGCCCTTGTGCTTGGCGGCATACAGGGCTTCGTCCGCCCGCTGGTACAGGTCCCGCACCGTATCGTCCGGCTGCTTGCTGGCCACACCGATGGAGATGTGCACCGGGTCGCCCACCGTGGCCCCGGCGCTGTCGTTGACCTTGGCGATGATGCGTTCCGCAATGCGCATGGCGATCTCGTCGGAAGAGACCCCCGGGCAGAGCACCGCGAACTCGTCGCCGCCTACCCGGCCCAGCACATCCACCCGGCGGGTGGCTTCCCGCAGAAGCACCCCCACCCGTTTGAGGACTTCATCCCCTGCCAGGTGTCCGTGGGTGTCGTTGATGTGCTTGAAATCATCCAGGTCCAGCACCATGAGATAGGCGGGGCCTTCCTCCATCCGCCGGGCACTCTGTTCAAAAAATGCCCGGTGATTGTACAACCCGGTGACCGGGTCGGTGTTGGCCAGTTCCGCCATGCGGGCGGCCAGGCGCTGGGTCTCCCGGATCTTTTCGTTCAGGCTCTTGGGGTAATATTCGCCGTAGGCCTGTTCCTTGTAGGGCACCGACTGGTGGATGTGCACGATTTTCCAGTCTTCCCCACGCTTGGCGTAAACCACACTGAACCGCACGTCCATGTCCATGCCTGCGTCGTTCTCTCTGTCCCGGATATGGAACCCGCCGTATACCAGATGGGATTCCGGCCCGATGGGACAATCCTCATACCATTCATCCAGCAGAGAAAAAACGACGTCCTCGGTCTGGGCACATTCTTCCGCCAGAGCTTCCAGGAGGCGCTGCCCGGTGGTGTAAAATTCGTGCTTGCCGGTGCCGATCACCACGCAGGCCGGGTCCACCAGCGGGTACAGGCGGGAAAAATCCTGCGGCGTGCGATGGAACACATACACATGCCACAGTTGCCGGGTGATTCCGCAGAAATCCGTCATGAACAGCGTACCCCTCTTACCCCAAAATCAATAGTTGTTCTCTTATTTTCTATTCTATTATGAGAGATTCCGCCCCTGTTGTCAATACAAAGGCGTCTGTTTTCACACAAAAAAACGGGTCTGTCCGCCCCGAAGGGGAACAGGCCCGGATAAGCAAAAAAGCAGGATCAGCGATGGAGGCGGAAGGCGTCAAAGCCGGGATACACCGCCGCTGCGCCCAGTTCTTCCTCAATGCGCAGCAGCTGGTTGTACTTGGCCACCCGCTCGCTGCGGCTGGGGGCGCCGGTCTTGATCTGGCAGGTGTTCAGGGCCACCGCCAGGTCGGCGATGGTGGTGTCCTCGGTCTCGCCGGAACGGTGGGAGGAGATGGCGGTGTACCCGGCCTGATGGGCCATCTTGATGGCTTCCAGGGTCTCGGACACCGAGCCGATCTGGTTCAGCTTGATGAGGATGGAGTTGCCGCAGCCCTGTCCGATGCCCTTGGCCAGGCGGCGGGTGTTGGTGACAAAAAGGTCGTCCCCCACCAGCTGGACCTTGCCGCCCAGTTCCCCGGTCAGCAACTGCCAGCCTTCCCAGTCCTCCTCATCCAGGCCGTCCTCCAACGACCAGATGGGATATTTTTCGGTCAGGTCCTTCCAGTGGGCCACCAGCTCGGCGGAGGTGAAGGTCTTGCCGCACTTGGGCAGCTTGTACTCACCCTTTTTGCCGCTCTTCCACTCGCTGGAAGCGGCGTCCATGGCCAGCACAAAGTCCTTGCCGGGGGTGTAGCCCGCCTTTTCGATGGCTTCCAGGATCACCTGGATGGCCTCCTCATCGCTGGACAGGTCGGGAGCAAAGCCGCCCTCGTCCCCCACGGCGGTGGCCAGGCCCCGGCTCTTGAGCAGAGCCTGCAGAGCGTGGAAGACCTCGGTGCAGGCCCGCAGACCTTCAGAGAAGGAGGGCAGGCCCGCGGGCATGATCATGAATTCCTGCACATCCACCGTGTTGGCCGCGTGGGCGCCGCCGTTGAGAATGTTCATCATAGGCACCGGCAGGCGGTTGGCATTGACCCCGCCCAGGAAACGGTAGAGCGGGATGTCCAGGGCGGTGGCGGCGGCCCGGGCGCAGGCGATGGAAACCGCCAGAATGGCGTTGGCCCCCAGCTTGGATTTGTCCGTGGTGCCGTCGGCGGCGATCATGGCAGCGTCGATGGCATAAATGTCCGAAGCGTCCATACCGGACAGGGTATCGTTGATGACGGTGTTGATGTTTTCCACCGCCTTGGTCACACCCTTGCCGCCGTAGCGGGACTTGTCCCCGTCCCGCAGTTCCAGGGCTTCAAACTCGCCGGTGGAAGCGCCGCTGGGGGCCGCGCCCCGGCCCACGGTGCCGTCGGCCAGATGAACTTCCGCCTCCACGGTGGGGTTGCCCCCGGAATCGATGATCTGGCGGCCGATGATTTTTTCGATGCTGAGATAGGTCATGGTGTACCTTCCTTTCCTGAACGCCCGTAGTTTTTGCGATGGGCGGTGGTTCGTCTCGGTTAGTCATCTCTAACCAACTGTATCATACCCCATTTTGGGGCAGGATGCAAGCCCTGCACCGAAATTTTGGCCAGCGGAACGGAAGTTTATGCGCGGGCATGGGGTTTGCCTGCTGCAAAAAAATTCCCGGCAGGGGTAGTGCCCTGCCGGGGGAGTTTTCGGATTCGGTTACTGAAGACCCATGGTATTCTGCATGGATTTGTTTCTTGCCTGTCCGGCCAGGATGTCGCCGTCGGTGGTGGCTCCATCCCCGGGGTGTGGAGTGTTGGGGTTCAGGCTGGCATCCGCCTTGCGCTCCGGGATATCCCCCCGCAGCTGCCGCTGAAAGTCGATCTTGCGCAGCACATAGGGCACCAGCGGAATCAGGACCGCCACCACCGCATCCTCCGGCACCGGCTCAGGGTCCGCACCGGCGTCGGGGTCCGGGTCAGGATCCTCGTGTCCGGCCCGGCGCAGCAGGTCCAATGCCCGGCTGCGGGCCGCCAGCACCAGATACCGTCTCACCCGCCGGTCATCGTCGGTGTCGATGGAAGAAAAGTGCCGTGCCAGATAAAAGAAGGCTTCCTGCATCACGTCCTCGGCCAGATGCTCGTCCCTGAGGATGGTATAGGCAGTGTGAAAGACCAGCCGCTTGCAGGCGTGCCAGATCTCCTCAAACCGGCGCTTATCGTCGGCATCTTCCAGGCAGGCCAGGTACAGCGCGATCATGGCCGTTCCTCCTTTTTTGCAGTCTTTATGGTTTTTATACCATCCTACGCCCCAAAATGCAAGGCGGCCCGCCGGGGAAAGTCTCCCGGCAGGCCGCCAGACCATTTTATCTGATTCAGAACAAAAACCACAGCACCAGATGGGACAGCGGGGCCGATACCGCCATGGCCGCCACGGCACAGAGGGTGATCTTGCCCCAGCGTACCGCCACTGTGCGGGTCACAGGCCCGGCGGGAACGGGTTTCTCCTTGCCGGGGGCGCTAAGCACCCACAGCAGCGCGAAGAGCACCATCACCAGGGGGAAGAGCATGGACACCCGGATGGAAACCACCGCCTGCACCAGATAGCTGCACAGGGCCAGCAGCACCGGGGCCACACCGGGGCGGGACCAGCCCGCAAAGCCCCGGCGCAGATGCACCCCCACAAAGCCCAGCCAGGCCGCCAGGCCCAGGATACCGGTGGTGAGCAGCTGTTCCAGGTATTCGTTGTGGGCGGCATAGAAAGTGTTCATCCGGTCGGTAAGGTTATCCCCCGCCCAATCCACCATAGCCTTGTGCATGGTGCCGGGACCGTAGCCCAAGACCTTGCGCCACAGGGGGGCATCCCACCAGGTCCCCCAGGTGGCCCGCCAGCCGGTGCCCCGGTAGGTGCCCCAGTCGTCGTTAAAGACCAGGAAGTTGTCCAGCTTGCCCAGAGAGGGGAAATCCGGCCACAGGTTGGCCAGCAGGAACAGCACGGCCACCGCCCCCACGGTGAGGGCGGTCATCACCCGGCCCGCCTTGCACAGGCTGCGTTCCGGCTTGCCCCGCCGGGCACGCCAGGCCAGAACAGCCCACACCAGGGCGCACAAGATCATTCCCGGCACCGCCAGCTTCCACTCCCCGAAATGGGAGAGCAGCGACCGGCCGCCCTGGGTATAGACGGTTTCCCGCATGTGGTGCATCCAGGCAGCCCAGGCAAAGAAAGCCAGACCGATGAGCGCACCCCGGCGCACCATGCGGGTATCAAAATCCCGGTGGCAGACCAGAATCATGGCGGCGGCTACCACACCCAGGGTCAGGGCTTCGGCGTCCACCACCGCCAGGGCCAGACCGCCGAACACCATGGGGATGCCGTAGGCGATGTTCTGGGCGCGGCCCCGGGCTTTCAGCCAGGCGTAAAAGACGATGGGCAGCACAATGGCAAAGAACCCGGCGTTGAAGTCCTTCTGCCCCAGTGTGGAGAAGAACTGTGCCCGTTCCACCACCGCTGTGTCTTCATAGGTACCGATAAGGTCGATGTTGAAGATGTTGAGCACATACAGCACGGTGACCACGGACGACGTGACCCCCACCCCGAAAAAGAGGAAGGAAAGGTCTTTTGCCCCCCCAAAGGCCCGGATGCACAGGTAGGCCAGGGCGGTGATGAGCACCAGGGCAAAGCCGCCGTAGTAGCCCCCCAATCCCCATAACGAGGACACCGGGGACAGGGACAGCACGGTGGCCAGCAGCCCGGTGACCACAAAGGCCCCCAGCCATCGCAGACCGGCGTCCCCCTTGGCGAACCGCCCTGCCGGGACCCGGCCGCCGATGAGCAGGCAGGACCCCAGCACCAGGGCGAACACCAGGATCAGGGTGAACCCGCCGGTGAACTTGAGCAGGCCCAGGTTAGAAAATTTATCGATATATAAAGGAAAGACGCACAACACCGCCACCAGCATGGCCGTGGCCGCCGATGCGGTGATCCCGGCCAGGGACTGCTGCTGACGTTGCTGTGCGGTACGGGTACGCTTGGGCATGGGAACTGAAAACCTCCTGGAATATAAAGCAAAAAAGCAGAACTCCGCCGGGCGGTCCCCGGGGGTCACCTAGCTATTTTACCTTCCTTCGCCCTTTATTGCAACCTTTGTACCATTTTGACACAAAGGTTTTACAAGTGCGAAGCAGACAAGCCCCGCCCCCGCGCTGATACCCGCCGCCCAGTGGCGGGCCCCCATGGGCAGAAACTGGCTGCCCGCATAGCTGAGCAGGCTGCCCGCACTCATGCCCAGGGCCAGAAAGCCGTAGTTCACCCCCGCATGGTGCAGGCCGAACAGGTCGCTGTTCAAAGAGGGCTGCACCGCCGCCCCGCCGGAATAAAAGAAGGTGAGCAGGGCGTAGGCCGCGGCCACCCACCATCCCTGGGCGAAGGCAAACAGGGCCGAACCGATGCCCAGCCCCGCATACACCCCGTACAGCACCCGTTTGCGCCCCGCCTTGTCGCTGAGGGCCGGGCAGGCCAGCCGCCCCGCCGCCGAGGCCGCCGCCCCGATGATCACGCACAGGGGGGCCAGGTTTTCCGCCATGCCCCGATCGGTGGCGATCTGCAAAAGATCCGGGCTGAAGAGCAGCACCGGGGGCGAGCCCAGGGCCACCCCCGCCAGGCAGAGCTTGTACTGCACCGTGCGCACCATGGCCCGGGGCGGCAGGTCGGCGGCGGTACCCGCGGGGGCGCCGGGTTTGGGCGGCGGATCTTTCGGCACCGCGGCCCCCGCCCCGCAGACCACCAAAATCACCGCCCCCAACGCCCCAAAGCAGGCCCGCATGCCGAAGGTCCCGCCCACGCCCCGCACGAACAGGGTGAGAAAGGCCCCCGAAAGTCCCATGGCCGCCCCGGTCACCCCGGTGGCCAGCCCTTTTCGCCCGGCGTACCATTTCTGGGCGCAGGCCAGCACCGCCGGGGCCAGAAAGGCGCTGCCCACCCCCGCGGGCACGCTGTACGCCAGCAGAAACAGCGGCGCGTTGCCCGCCGGGACCACCGCCGCCAAAAGAAATCCCCCGCCCATGAGCAGGGTGCCCCATCCGGCGGCGAAGCGGGGCCCCCGGGAATCCTGCAAAAGGCCGCCGATGGCGCAGCCCACCCCGTACCCCGCCACCAGCACCGCAAACACCATGCTGGCCTGGGCCCGGGTGAGGGAGTATTCCTCCATGACCGGGCGCTGGAACACGCCCCACGCCGCCGGGATGCCGGTGAGCAGCTGCACCGCCGCCCCCGCCGCCAGGATCTGCGGCGCGCCTTTCTTTTTGTTCACAGTTCCGCCCCCTTTGCTTCCTTTCAGTATTCCCCGCCGTGAGGAAGGAAATTCCCCGCCGCAAAGCCTTCTTTCGGTTGACAAAACCACCGGCCGGGGGCTATCATATACAGTACAGCGCGGCAAAAAGCCGCAGCACAGCCATTTCCCACACAAGCGTGCGGACATTTCAAATAGAGTAAGGAGCTGCCAAGCGATGAAAACCCAACCCTTGAAAGGCATGCGCGATCTTCTGCCCAACGAGCAGGCCCTGCGCGACCACATCCAGGCTGAGATCCTGGCCACCTACCGTGCCGCCGGGTTCCAGCGCATTTCCACCCCCATTCTGGAAGACATGGAGAACCTGGACAAGAGCGACGGCGGCGACAACCTGAACCTGATCTTCAAGGTGCTCAAGCGCGGCGACAAGCTGGCCGCCGCCCTGCGCAGCGGTGAGGAAGCCCAGCTTTCGGACATGGGTCTGCGGTACGACCTGACCCTGCCCCTGTCCCGCTACTATGCCGCCAACCGCAATTCCCTGCCCCATCCCTTCAAGGTCATCCAGACCGACCGCGTCTACCGGGCCGAGCGTCCCCAGAAGGGCCGCCTGCGGGAATTTGTCCAGTGCGACATCGACATTCTGGGGGATTCCAGCCCCAACGCCGAGGTGGAACTCATCGACGTGACCGCCCGGGCGCTGCTGCGCATCGGCTTCTCCGGCTTCACCGTGAACGTCAACGACCGCCGCATCCTGCGGGCCATGCTGGCGGGCATGGGCTTTGCGGAAGATACCCTGGATTCCGTCTGCATCAGCTTTGACAAACTGGACAAGATCGGCGCCGACGGCGTGCGGGCCGAACTGGAAGGCAAGGGCTTCCCCGCCGGGGCGGTGGATGCCCTGGACGCTTTCCTGCGGGGCGGGGACTTCAGCCTGGAAGCCGTCACCGCCGCCTGCGGCGAGAAGGGCCCCGAACTCACCGCCGACCTGCGCTATGTGCTGGCCACTGCCGAAAAGCTGGCCGCCGGGCGTTACGGTGTGGCGTACTGCCCCAGCCTGGTGCGCGGTCAGGGTTACTACACCGGCATGGTGTTTGAGGTCACCTGCCCCCAGTTCTCCGGGGCTGTGGCCGGCGGCGGCCGCTACGACAACATGGTGGGCAAGTTCATCGGCCAGACCGTTCCGGCGGTGGGCTTCTCCATCGGGTTCGAGCGGGTCTGCGGCATTCTGCTGGAACAGGGCTACGCCATCCCCGGCGCCAAGGCTAAGCTGGCTCTGCTCTATCTGCCCGAAGCCGACTTTGCCGACGTGCTCACCAAGGCCGAAACCCTGCGCGCCGAATACGACGTGACCGTGCTGCCCCAGGCCAAGAAGCTGGGCAAGCAGTTCGGCACCCTGGAAGGGGCCGGCTTCAACGCCGTGGCCTTCGCGGACAACGACGACATCAAGGTCCTTGGTCAAAAGGGCTGAAAAACAACATGAATATTTAGCGGGAATGCCTAAAAAGCGGCGTTCCCCCTTTGTTTTTGGCACCGATTTGTAACGCCACGGCGATTTTTCCGTGTTATACTGGTGAAAAGGAAAATTCCCCGCCGAAAAGGAGGATGTACCCATGAAACGAGCCAACCTGCCCGCCCGCCTGTGCGCCGGGCTGACCGCCCTGGCACTGGCCCTGACCATGACCGCCTGCGGAGCCTCTGCCGGCGGCACCGCCAACACCACCGAAGCCGCCGGTGCCATCCAGGATGAAAGCCTGTCCGACGCCGCCATGAGTGATTCCGGGGAGGCAGGCGCTTCCGGCCCGGTGACCCTGGACCCCGGCGCCACCCAGGAAAGCGCCCGCAAGATCGTATACACCGCCAGCCTGGAACTGGAAGCCACCGACTTCGACGCCGCCCGCACCGCCCTGCTCTCCGCCGTGGAAGCCCAGGGCGGGTATCTGGAACACAGCAACCAGAGCGGCAGCGCCGAGGAACATGACCGCAACCTGTATTACACCGTGCGCATCCCGGCGGAAAACTACCGCACCTTCCTGGAAGCCGCCGGTCAGGCAGGCAACCAGCTTTACTTAAGCGAGGACGCCAGCGACATCACCAGCAGCTATGTGGATGTGGAAGCCCGCCTGGCCGCCCTGGAAAACCAGCGGGACCGGCTGAACGCCCTGGCCGAGACCGCCGAGACCACCGCCGACCTGCTGGAGATCGAAAGCCAGCTTTCGGAGGTGCAGTACCAGATTGAAAACTACACCCGGCAGCTGCGGTCCATGGATGACCAGATCACCTATTCCACCGTGGACATCAGCCTGTACGAGGTGGCCGTTCTCACCCCCGTGACCCCCGCCAGCTTCCCCGAAAAGCTGGGCCGGGCTTTCAGTGACGGCTGGACCGCCTTTGTGGAGGTGCTGCAAGCCATCGTGCTGAGCCTGGTCTACCTGTGGCCGCTGGTGATCGTGGCTGTGGTGGTCGTGGTGGTGCTGATCGTCACCCGCCCGGCCCGTGCCGCCCGCCGCACTGCCCGCCAGGCCGCCCGGGCCAACGGCCGCACCCCCTACAATTATCCGACGCCCCCTGCTCCCGAATCCCCCAGGGACGCCGCCAACGAACCCCCGGCACCCAAACCGGAGGAAGGCACCCCGAAATACTGATTTTCTTCCCAGCATAAAAACGCCCCCGCAGCCTTTCTGCTGCGGGGGCAGTTTTTATGCGGATTCGTGGGAAGGGGGATACAGTTTGTTCCGGCAGCCGAAGAAGAGCTTGCAGGCCACCCCAAAGACCAGGGCTTCGCTCACCGGGAAGGCCAGCCACACACCGGTCATTCCCAGGGCCGCCGCCAGAGCCAGGGCGGCGGGCACGATGACCACGAGCCCCCGCAGCAGGGAAACGGCCTGGGCGGGCACCGCCCGCTCCACCGAGGTGAACCAGATGCACAGGATCACGTTGGCACCGGCAAAGGGCGCGCCGATGAAGTACAGCCGCAGTCCCTGCACCGCAATGGCCTGCAGGGTGGGGTCGGCTTCACTGTTGAACACCGCTGCGATGGCCCCCGCCCCGGCAAAGATGCCCAGGTAGACCACCGCCGACACCGCCGCCATGCTCACCAGGGCGTAGCGCAGCAGACGGAACAGGTCGGCACGGTCTCCGTGGCCCCAGGCCCGGCTGACCAGGGGCTGCATGCCCTGGGCCAGACCGGAGTACACCGCCAGCACCACCAAGGACAGGTTGGCCACCACCCCGTAGGCCGCCACCCCGGTGTTGCCCGCCAGACGCAGGATGAGCCAGTTGAAGGTGACCATGACCACCGCACCGGAGAGCTGTTCCAGAAAGGAGGGCACACCCAATGCCAGGATATGACCGGCGGTACGGCCGCTGGGGGCTGCCGCCGCCGGGCGGAAGCCGCAGTGTTTCCCCAGCCAGTGAGGCGACTGGATCAGGATGCCGATGACCGGGGAAAAACCGGTAGCCAGCACAGCGCCGAAGATCCCCAGCCCACAGGGGAAGATGAAGATATAGTCCATGACGATGTTGGCCAGGCTGCCGGTGACGGTGGCAGCCATGGCCAGCTGGGGCGAGCCGTCGTTGCGCACAAAGCATTGCAGCACATCGTTGAAGATGAAGGCGGGTGCAAACAGCAGCAGCACCCGCAGGTAGGTGGAAGTCATGGCGTGGACCTCTCTTTCCGCCCCCAGCAGAGCGGCAACCGGTCCCGCCGCCAGCAGTCCGACGAGCATAAAGACCACCGCCGCCAGTGCCGCCAGGCCCAGGGTGTGGGTATAGACCACGTTGGCTTTCTGGTGGGCCTGCTGGCTTTTCAGCACCGAGAACCGGGTGGCCCCGCCCATGCCCAGCAGCAGGCCCACCCCGTGGATGATGTTGTACACCGGAATGGCCAGGTTCAAAGCGGCCAGACCGGCGCTGCCCAGCCCCTGGGCCACGAAAAAGGTATCCGCCAGGATATAGCAGGACACCGCCATCATCCCCAGCACGCTGAGCACCGCGTAACGGCCGAATTCGGCGCTCAGGCGTTGTTTACGGTCGTTCATTGTTTTTCTCCCTTCTGCCGGTATGCCCGGCTGCAAAAAGAAAGCGCCGGTGCCCTGCGTCTTCAATGGCCTACGACGCAGAGCCCAGCGTTTTCTATAACCCACCCGGCGGCGGGTCCTTGTTCAGTTGTTTCTCAGTGGTTGTCCACCAGGGCGATGGACAGGTCGCTCAGCTGCTTGGGGTCCACCACGTCCGGGGCGCCGGACATGGGTTCGCCGGCGTTCTGTACCTTCGGGAAGGCGATGACGTCGCGGATGGAATCCTTCTTCAGCATGAGCATGACCAGACGGTCCAGGCCGTAGGCCATGCCGCCGTGGGGGGGCGCACCGTACTTGTAGGCGTCCATCAGGAAGCCGAAACTCTCCCGGGCCTTTTCTTCGGTGAAGCCCAGGGCGCGGAACATGCGGTCCTGCAGAGCGGGGTCGTTGATACGGATGGAACCGCCGCCCAGCTCCACACCGTTGAGCACGATGTCGTAAGCCAGGGCACGGCAGGCGCCGGGGTCGCTTTCCACCTTGTCCAGGTCTTCAGGCTTGGGCATGGTGAAGGGATGGTGCATGGCCATCCAGCGGTCTTCCTGCTCGCTGTACTCGAACAGGGGGAAGTCCACCACCCACAGGAAGTTGAAGGCGTCCTTGTTGATGAGGTCGTACTTGCGGCCCATCTCCAGGCGGACCTGGCCCAGGGCGGTGCAGGCGCGGACCCAGTCGGTGTCGCTGACGATGAGCAGCACGTCGCCGGTCTCGGCGCCGAGAGCGGCATACAGGGCGGTCTTTTCTTCCTCGGTGAGGAACTTCTCAAAGCTGGAGGTGGTGTTCTCGGCGGTCAGGCGGCTGTACGCCAGGCCCTTGGCGCCGTAGGTCTTGGCCACGTCGCCCAGCTTGTCGATGTTCTTGCGGGTCAGGCGGTCGGCCATGCCCTTGGCGTTGATGGCGCGGATGGTGCCGCCGGAAGCCAGGGCGTCGGCGAAGGGCTTGAACCCGGTGCCGGCGAACACGCTGCTCACGTCCTGGATCTCCAGGCCGAAACGGGTGTCGGGCTTATCGGAGCCGAAGCGGCCCATGGCCTCGTCCCAGGGCATCCGCACAAAGGGAGTGGCCACGTCGATGTTCAGGATCTCTTTCCACAGACGCTTGATGAGACCTTCGTTGATGGTCATCACGTCGTCCTCGGTGACAAAGGACAGTTCTTCGTCGATCTGAGTGAACTCGGGCTGACGGTCGGCGCGCAGGTCCTCGTCGCGGTAGCAGCGGGCCACCTGGAAGTAACGGTCAAAGCCGGAGAGCATCAGGATCTGCTTGTACAGCTGGGGGCTCTGGGGCAGGGCGTAGAAATGCCCGGGCTGCACACGGCTGGGCACCAGATAGTCGCGGGCGCCTTCCGGGGTGGACTTGATCAGGGTCGGGGTCTCGATCTCGCAGAAATGCTGCTCATAGAAATAATTGCGCACCACCTGGCAGATCTTGGAGCGCAGCACGATGGGTTCGTGCATGGAGGGACGGCGCAGGTCCAGGTAGCGGTAGCGCAGGCGCAGGTCGTCGTTGACGTTGATACCGTCGCGGATTTCAAAAGGCGTGGTCTGGGCTTCGCTGAGGATGCGCAGCTCGCTCACATACAATTCCACGTCGCCGGTAGCGATCTTGTCGGTCTTGGCGGCGCGTTCCCGCAGGGTGCCCTTGGCAATGACCACGTACTCGCTCTTCAGGCTTTCGGCCTTGGCAAACACGTCCTTGGGCGTATCCTCGTCAAAAACCATCTGCAGAATGCCGGTGGTGTCCCGCAGGTCGGCAAAGATGATGCCGCCCTTGTCACGGGCGCGGGCGATCGAACCGCAGACGGTCATTTCCTTGCCCGCGTCGTTCAGGCTGACTTCGCCGCAATAGTTGGTGCGGCGCAGATTGCCCATCGTTTCCATACTCTCTATCCCCTTTTGGTGCGAATCTTGGTTTGCTGAAACTTAATTATAACGCGGCCATGCTTTTTTGGCAAGGGGCCGAGGGGGAAAAGCACAGCTTCTGCCCCTTGGCTCCTTGGCTGGTTTTCTTTTTATATTTGTTGGTGGGTTCTGGGGAAACGGCAGTCTGCCGTTGTGTCCTTCCTTTTGTGACCAAAAGGAAGCGAAAAGTCCCGCCGTTCCGATGCGGCGGCGGTTTTTTCGTCGCTTTTTGGCGGCAAAAAGCGACAACACTACGGCTGGCAGCCGTCTCCCAGCAAACTGCCGTTTGCCAAAAAAGGCGGCCCGAAGGCCGCCCGAAAAAATATTTATTTGTTTTTCTGATTTTTGATGACCTTCAGGCGGCTGAACTCCTCCCGCTCCTTTTCGGCCAGCGCCTCGTCGATGAACTTGACGGTGGCTTCCATCTGGGGGATCTGCACGTTGCCCAGGGCGTTGGCACGCTTCTGGGTCTTGCGGATGGCCTCGGCCAGGCGCAGCACGCTGGTCTCCACCTCCGCCAGTTCCACGGTCAGAGCCTTGACCTCGTTGAACTTGATGTAGGCGGCGTCCAGGGTGCCGTTGGTGGATTCCAGGCCGTAATACAGCCCCAGGGGTGCGCTGGGTTTCAGGGTGACGGTGGGCAGTTCCACGCCCATGACGCTGCGGCGTTCGATGGAAAGCCCATGCTCCACCGGCACGCTGGCCGTGAACTCACCCACCGAGCCCAGCATGACGTTGGCACGCTGCAAGGCGCTGTAGGCTTCGGCGTAAGCCGCGCTGATCTTGTCCTGAATGGCCGCGGCGCGGTCGATCAGGCGCATCATCTCGCGCACAAGGATGTTGCGCTTGCGGTCCATCAGTTCGTAGCCCTGTTCAGCCAGCGCCAGACTGCGCTTGGTGGCCATCAGGTTGGATTTTGTGGGAAAAACCTGCTGCACGGTGATTCACCTGCCTTTGCCGGAAAGTGGTTGTTCGGACATTATCGGGCCGCGCCGGGGGCGGGCTGGGCGTCCAGCATGGCCTGACGGCGCAGACGGCGCTTGCGGGCCGGCTCGTAGTAGGTATCCAGGGGCTGGTCGTCGCAGCGGTCCAGGGCGGCGCGGGGCAGCCCGGCCAGCAGTTCCCAGCCCAGGTCCAGGGTCTCTTCCATGGAACGGTTGGTGTTGCCCTGGCCGATGAAGCGGTGCTCGAATTCACGGCCGAACTGCATCAGCAGCTTGTCGCTTTCGGACAGTTCCTCCTCACCAATAACGCTGGCCAGCGCCTTGGCGTCCTGCACCTTGGCGTAACAGGCAAAAAGCTGGTTGGCCAGGGTGACGTGGTCGTCGCGGGTGTACCCGGCGCCGATGCCGTCCTTCATCAGACGGGACAGGCTGGGCAGCACGGCCACGGGGGGATAGATGCCGGTGGCATCCATACCGCGGTCCAGCACGATCTGGCCTTCGGTGATGTAGCCGGTCAGGTCGGGGATGGGATGGGTGATGTCGTCGCCGGGCATGGTCAGGATGGGGATCTGGGTGACAGAACCGGTGCTGCCCTTGATGATGCCGGCGCGCTCGTACAGGCTGGCCAGGTCGGAATACAGGTAGCCGGGGAAGCCTTTACGGGCAGGGATCTCACCCTTGGAGGAGGAGAACTCACGCAGGGCTTCGCAGTAGCTGGTCATGTCGGTGAGGATGACCAGAACGTTCTTGCCCAGGTCAAAGGCCAGGTACTCGGCCACGGTCAAAGCGGCCCGGGGGGTGATGATACGCTCGATGATGGGGTCGTTGGCCAGGTTCAGCAGCATGACCACGCGATCCATGGCGCCGGTGCTGACGAAGGAATCACGGAAGTATTCGGCCACGTCGTTCTTGACGCCCATGGCGGCAAAGACGATGGCGAAGTCCGAACCGTCGGACACGCTGGCCTGCTGCACGATCTGCACGGCCAGTTCGTTGTGGCGCATGCCGGAACCGGAGAAGATGGGCAGCTTCTGGCCGCGGATCAGGGTGGTCAGGCAGTCGATGGAAGAGATGCCGGTGTGGATGTAGTTCCGGGGATACACACGGCTCACCGGGTTGATGGGGGCGCCGTTCACGTCGCGGCGGGCCACCGGGTAGATGTCGCCCTGGCCGTCGATGGGGCGGCCCAGGCCGTCCAGGATACGGCCCGGCAGTTCGGGGGAAAGGTCCATCATCATGGGATGGCCGGTAAAGACGGTGCGGGTGTTCACCAGGCTCAGGCCGGTGGAGCCTTCAAAGACCTGGACCACGCAGCGGTTTTCTTCCACCATGACCACACGGCCGGTGCGGGTGGTGCCGTTATCCAGGCGGAGTTCCACCACCTCGTCATAGCTGACGCCGGGCACATCGTCCAGCACGACCAGAGAGCCGTTGATCTGGCTCAGACCAATATGTTCCAGGATCATTGGGCGCTGCCCCCTTCCTTATTGCCGGCTCCCGCGCCCGCGGCGGCCAGCTTGGTATCGATCTCGGCGCGCAGGGCGTCGAAACGGCTGAAATCATCGTTGGGGATGTCGTACTTCATCTTCACCAGGGTGTCGAACAGGCCGGTGGCCATCAGGGTGCTTACCGGCACCTGCTTGGCGACCAGGGCGCTGCACTTGTCGTACAGATACAGGATGACTTCCATCATCTTCAGCTGCTTTTCCAGGGGCACGAAGGTATCGGTGGCATGGAAGGCGTTCTGCTGCAGGAACCCGACGCGGATGACACGGGCGATCTCGATGGTCAGCTTCTGGTCATCGGGCAGAACGTCGGAACCGATGAGCTTGACGATCTGCATGAGGTTGGTCTCCTGCAGAAGCAGGTCGGCCAGACGGCTGCGGCACTGCATGAAGTCGGTGCCCACATTGTCGTAGTACCATTCGGACAGATCCCCCAGGTACTCGCTGTAAGAATCGTTCCAGTTGATGGCGGGATAATGGCGGGCGTAGGCCAGGCTCTTGTCCAGGGCCCAGAAGCAGCGGGTGAAGCGCTTTGTGTTCTGGGTGACCGGTTCGGAGAAGTCGTTGCCCTGGGGGCTGACGGCGCCGATGACCGACACCGAACCCTCTTCCCCGCCCAGGGTCTTGAAGTAACCGGCACGTTCATAGAACTCTGCCAGACGGCTGGGCAGGTAGGCGGGATAGCCTTCGTCGGCGGGCATCTCTTCCAGACGGCCGGAGATCTCACGCAGGGCTTCGGCCCAGCGGGAGGTGGAGTCGGCCATCATGGCGGCGTGGTAGCCCATGTCGCGGTAGTATTCCGCCAGGGTGATGCCGGTGTAGATGGAAGCCTCGCGGGCGGCCACAGGCATGTTGGAGGTATTGGCGATGAGCACGGTACGGTCCATCAGGCTGTTGCCGGTGCGGGGGTCGGTCAGTTCGCTGAACTCCTGCAGGGCCTGGGTCATCTCGTTGCCGCGTTCGCCGCAGCCCACGTAGATGATGATGTCGGCGTCGCACCATTTGGCCAGCTGGTGCTGGGTCATGGTCTTGCCGGTGCCGAAACCGCCGGGGATGGCGGCGGCGCCGCCCTTGGCCAGGGGGAACATGGTGTCGATGACACGCTGCCCGGTGATCAGGGGCTTGGGCGAAGTCATGCGCGCCGCGGCGGGGCGGGGCGTGCGGATGGGCCATTTCTGGCACAGGGTCAGGGTGATCTCCTTGCCGGATTCATCCTTGACCTTGGCGATGGGTTCTTCCACAGTATAAGCGCCGTTTTCCGCCGCCCAGGTGACGGTGCAGCGGCTGTACAGCGGCGAAAGCATGCAGCGGTGGGTGATGGCCGGGGTCTCGGGGCAGGTGGCATAGACCTGGCCCGGTTCCAGGGTATCGCCGGGTTTGACGGTGACGGTCACATCCCATTTGTGTTCGGTATCCAGGGCAGGAGCCTGGGCGCCACGGCCGATGAAGCTGCCGCTGGCGGCTTCGATGGCGGGCAGCGGGCGCTGGATACCGTCGTAGATGTTGCGCAGGATGCCGGGGCCCAGGGTGACGGACAGAGGCGCGCCGGTGGGTTCCACAGGTTCGCCGGGACGCAGGCCGCCGGTCTCCTCATAGACCTGGATGGTGGCGGCATCGGCGTCCAGGCGGATGACTTCGCCCACCAGACGCTCTTTGCCCACGTGGACCATCTCCATCATCGAAAGCCCGGTGCGGCCCTTGACGGTGACCACCGGTCCGTTGATGCTGTGAAGTTGATAGGTTTGCATGGTGATCCTTCCCTCTTTGTAGCCTTACAGCGCGATCTCCAGCCCCGCGTTCTCCAGGAACCAGGGGCGCTGGGCCGCCAGACGAGCGGTGAGCGTGTCGTCGGCAGCCAGGCTGGCCGCCGGGTTTTCGGCACGCAGGCCGCCCAGGGTGTTGCTTTCGTCGGGCTGCAGGGTGCAGCCGGCGGGCAGGTCGGTGAGCAGCGGCAGGTCGGCCGGGCGGGCATACAGCACGGTGCCTTCGCCCAGGCGCTTGGCCAGGGCGGCGGCGCTGGCACACAGCCAGGGTCCGTACTCTGCGGTGCGGGTAAAGTCGGCCAGTTTCTGCTGCGCCTTGGCAAATACGGCGTCGGCCAGTTGGGCACGGCGGGCGGCCAGTTCGCCGCGGGCCTGGGTGCGGGCAGCGCTCAGGGCACGGTTGGCCTGGGTCTTGGCGCGGGCCGTTTCAAAGGCCACGGTGGATTCCGCGCGGGCAGCCTCCGTCTTTTGGGCTTCGCTGAGCGCGGCCTCCACTTCGGCGTCGGTCTTTACACGGATCTCGGCGCACTGGCGTTCGCCCTCGGCCCGGATGGACGCGAGGAACTCTTCGGCGCGGACGTTCAATTCCAGCATATGGTACACCCCCAAAAAACGAATTTGTGTTGTTACGTTCCCGGAACCGCCGGGCCGGGCGAAGCGGATCAGACCTTGATGCCGATGGCTTCGCGGATGTAGCGGGTGATGCGGTCCTTGCCGGCGGCGGAACCGCCGGTGGAAGGCACCGTGACCAGCAGCGGACCGCCGGCGTTGCCCAGAACAGGGTCCAGCGCCTCGGTGTAGGCTTCGGCGATCTTCTCGGTGACGAGGATCATGCCGATATCCTTCTGCTGGGCGATGGAGCGCAGCGCGGCACGGACATCCTCCTCGCTGCGGGCGACGGTCCCCTCGATGCCGGCCAGGCGCAGCCCGTTCATGGCATCGGAGTTATCGCTGATGAGATAGAAGCGCATAGTTTACACCAGCTTGCTCAGGATCATGATGGAGATGACCAGGCCATACAGAGCGATGGATTCGCCCAGGGCGACGAAGATCAGGCTCTTACCGAAGGTCTTGGGGTTTTCGCTGTTGGCGGCGATGGCGGCAGGAGCGCCGGCGGCAACGGCGATACCACCGCCGATGCCGGCCAGGCCGGTGGCCAGGGCAGCGGCGATCAGGCCGATGCTCAGGCTGGTGTTGTGGTCGTTGGTTTCGGAGACAGCCTCTTCCTCAGCGGTCTGGGTGGTGGAAGTGGTGGCGGCGGTGGTGTCGGTGCCTTCCGCGCTGGCGGCGAAGCAGCCGAAGCAGACCAGGGCAAAGACGACGAACAGGGAAGCGATCAGTTTGCGAGCGTTGGTTTTCATAATAATACCCTCCTGTGATTGAACGGTTTTGTATGCAAAAGACGGGGTCTGCCCCGTGGGGCAGGCACAGTCAGGAAGCATCGCCGGACAGGGTGGAAGCCTTGTCCTTCAGGTCCAGGGCGCGGAACTTGTGGCCGCCGCCCTGATAGAAGCGGCTGAACATCTCGTAGAATTCCAGACGGATGCCCTGGATGGCGGACAGCAGCGCTTCCAGCGCGATGACCACCAGGTTGCCCAGCACAACCACCACCGGGTTGGCGGGTTCCCCTGCCAGGGTAAAGACCACCATCATCATGCTGGCGTGGACGATGACAAAGGCGCCCACACGCAGGAAGGAGATGGTGTTGGACAGATAGCTGAGCACGCTTTCCAGCAGTTCGAAGACATTCTGCATCAGGTAGCCGCCCCAGCCTTCGGCGGGCATCCAGTCGGGCTCGCCGTTGAACAGCGGGGCCAGCACCCCGGCAAAGAGCAGGGCCGCCAGGCCCAGCACCAGCAGTACGGCGGCCAGAGGCACCGGCAGGAAGACGGTGGCGCCCATGAAGGCGCTGACCAGGTCCACGCCCGCCACATAGGTGATGACGCCCACCACACCGTTGGTGCCGAAAAGCACATCACCGGTGCGGCCCTGCTTGGCCTTGGTGTAGATGTTCATGCCCATGGCGGCCAGCACCAGCACCACGCCGATGTACACCGCAAAGAGCAGGATGCCGTTGATGGATTCCATCACCGGCACCGGCTTGCCGGGCAGACCCATGGCCAGGTACAGGGGATCGAGGACTTCCTCAAAGCCGAAGACCGAGCCGTAGACAAAGCCGGCCAAAGTGCTGGCGATGCCGCAGGGGATCATCAGGTGGAACAACGGATTCTTCTTGACCTTCCACATAAACAGGCTGAATGCGGTAAGCACCAGCCCCTGCCCCACATCCCCGAACATAATGCCGAAAAGTACGGTGAAGGTCACGGCCACAAACGCGGTCACATCCGTCTCGTCATAATTGGGAAGGCCGTACATTTCGACAAAGAACTCAAAAGGGCGGAAAAACCAGGAATTGCGCAGCTTGGTGGGCGGTGTATGGTTGCCGGTCTGATCGGGGTCATCCACAGTGATCCGGACGCTGGGGATGGCCTTGGCCAGCTCGGTGATCTCGGCGATCTGGGACGCGGGCACCCAGCCCACGCAGAAGAAGTGCGCGCCCTTGACGGCGGCGTACTGCCGCAGGCTGAACACCGCTGCGTTGTAGCGGGCGCCGTTATAGATCATCTCGGCCTTTTCCTTGTTGGCCTCCCAGACTTCCCGCAGACGGTCGTCGATGTTGTCGATGCTCTGCTGCACCACTTCCAGGTTTTCCCGGAAGTGCTCCACGATCTCGTCGGGGCTGCCGGCGGCGCCGGGCACCCGCAGAGGCTCAAAGAAGAGCATGGAGAAGATACCGTCGGTCTCCTGTGCCTTGCTGCGGGGGGTCAGGTAGACGCCCCAGTACCCGTCGGCGGTCTGGCTGCAGGGCACAAAGAGGATATAGGGGTCATCGGCGTAACTGCTCATCAGCTTGTTGTAGCCGGACTTGGGCAAAAAGCCGAAGCGCACCTTCACGTGCTTGCAGTTGCCGATATCGTCGATGTTGGCCTTGAGGCCGAGGAAGTGGCTGTACTGCTCGATGCCTTCCTCGCAGAGTTTCTGCTGTTCCAGCAGGCTGGCCTTCTCGTCCCGCAGCGCGTCGATGCGGCGGGTCAGGTCATCCAGGAACTCCCGGGTCTCGGGGTCCGCGGGGGTTTTCACCGGCGGGGTGTCGGGCAATGTCTGCCCGACCTCCTTGGCCAGCGTTTCCACCCGCTGTACCAGCGGCGTGTAGGGGTCCTCCTCATTCATGGGGGCGTACCCCAGTGAGGCGGACATGTAGTCGGCGGCAGGCTCCAGCCCGAAACGACCGTCCAGGCAGCAGGCGCCCAAAAATTCGTCCAGGTGGGGCAGGGTGCCCTGCACATGGACCAGCTTCATCCGTTCGACCAAATCAATTCACCCTCCCTTTGTCGTTTTCTGCCTTGCAGCCCACCAGCATGGACAGCAGTTCATCGGCAGGCATTTGATAATGAACACCCTCGATAATATGATCCAGGTTCAGGACCTCGCACCGGGCCAGGTAGACATAGCACAGCATGACCAGGCTGGGGTCGGTGGAAAAGCGCAGCCATTTTTCGCACCAGTCGTAGCGGTACATCTGCAGCCCTTCCTTGAGGACGCTGTACTGGTACCGGTGCAGCGCCCGGCCGTAGCGGGTCTTTTCCAGCACGGCATAGAAGGCGTCGATGTCCTTGGCACCCAGCAGGGCGTTCCATTCGGCGTCGCTCAGGTTGGTGCAGTCCCGCCGGGCCACCGCGTCGATGGCCGCCGGGGGCGCTTTCATGCGGGTAAGCCGCGCCGCGTTGGAGAGGGCGGCGGCATCGCATTCCAGGGCGATGTAGTCCCGCACCCCGGGTTCCGCCCCGGGGGCGGAGCGGGCGGCCGCTTCCGGTGCCAGGGAAACCAGCGCTTTGTGGCGCCAGTTTTCCAGGTAGGGCTCGGCGTGTACCAGCAGCTTGGAACCTTCCGGCAGATCCGCCAGAGGGGCCAGCATCTTCTGGTAGGGCGTGCCCGCCAAAGCGGCCAGCAGGCTCTTGGCGTCGGTCACCCGGGCCAGGGCGTACAGGTCCACCGAGCAGCGCTGCTGCAAAAAGTCCGGCAGCTTGTAGAGGTAATCTCCGGGGCGCCCGGCATCCAGGCAGCGCAGGCAGGAGAGGATCTCGTCCACCTCGCAGCTGGTGGTGAAGTAACCGTAGAGCAGATGCCCGGAAGAAAGCTCGTACCGGCACAGGCTGTCGTACCGGTCAAAGATAGCCTGGCGGAGGAAGGCTTCCAGCTGGGCACGGCGGGCGGTGGGCGGGTTCACCGTCTTGAGCGCCTCCTCGTACATGGGCAGGGCCTTGAGCTCAGCCGCCAGGGCCGGCATGGTGCGGCAGGCGGCCAGGCGCTTGTAGTCGGCAGCAGTAAGCCGCCGGCCGTACATGGCCCGGGCCTTGGCCAGGGCTGCGTTGCTGGCCCTGGTCTTCATGGGCAGCGGAATGGGCAGCATCAGGCCTCACCCCCGGCACCCGTACCGGCCAGAGCCCGGCGGCACAGTTCATCCACCCACTGGTCGATGCAGGCTTCGGCCCGCTGCTCCAGCGCCTGTTCGGCGGCGGCACGGTTCTTGGCCAGTTCCTCCAGGGCGGCGGTGTTGGCTTCGGACGCCTGCTTGGCGGCGGCTTCGGCCCGGGCCTTGCTGTCGGCGGCAGCCTGGGCGGCGATCTTGCGTCGCTGCTCATCCAGCCCGGCCAGCCGGGCGGTACGCTCGGCCTGGGCTTCGTCCGCCGCCTTGCGCTGGGCAGCATCCATATCCAGGATCGCCTGCATCAATTCGTTCAAATCTTTCATACTACCACCTCGAAAAGACGCCTGTGCGGTCTGTCGGCACCGGCAGCGGCCGCAGCCGCACCCGCCGGGCAAACGCCCCCGGCATACCGCCCGGCAGGCTTCGGAAAGGCTGCCGGGCACGATATGCCGTTGGTTTTTTTGTTACGGTTCCAATAAAGTGGAAATGGGGCGGGCCTACACCTTTCGGTGTTAAGCCAGCGCCCCCATTGCCGCTTGGTGAACTTTTCAGCGCACTGCGGACGCCTTCGTTCTTTCCGCGCTCAATTATAGCACTCTGCCTAAAGATTGCAACCCCTTTTTGTGCAAGTCGTGAAACTGAACAAAAAAATGCTATTTTCCAGATTTTCTGTTACGAAAAGTTAAACATCTGTTCATTTCACTTCAAAAAAGAAACCCCGGTCCCAAAGGGGCCGAGGTTTCGCAAGGTGATAAAAAGACCTGCTTACCGTTATAAAGTTCCGGCAGGGGGAAACCTTTCCTCCCTCCCCTGCCCCGGGTTCAGTCCTTTCGGGCAGCCAGGATGACCACGCTCACCGGGGGCAGTTCCATGTGCCCGGTGCGTTCGGGACCGAAGGGCCGGGCCTGGGCTCGGGTGCCGTCGCAGAGGGTGCGCCAGCGTCCGCCGGGCAGGTCCACCCACTGGGCGGTGCGCTCGGGGTTATAGTAGACCACCAGGCGGTTGGGGGCGTTGTCCGCCCGTTCGGGCACAAAACCGATGAGCCACCCCGGCACCGCCAGCAGCAGCGGGGCGGGCTGGTTGGCGTCGGTCAGGCCGGTGAGTTCCGGCCATTCCCGCCGGATGGCCAGCAGCCCCTGGTAAAACTCCACCAGTTCCCCCATGCGGGCCGCCCGGGACCAGTCCAGGGCGTTTTCTTTCAGGGGTCCCTTGTAGGTGTTGGGGTGGCCGTGCTTGGTGCGGGCGAATTCCTCCCCCGCCTGCCAGAAGGGCATGCCCTGGCAGGTCATGCAGATGGCGGCGCACATGCGATTCTGGGCCAGCAGGTCGCCGTCGAAGATATCATAGGTGTGCCGCCCCGCCACCGCCTTGAGCTTGTCCCACAGGGTAAAGTTGTCGTGGGCGGAGACATACTGGACGATCTGCCCCGGGTTCTGGGGGCGCATGCCGTCGGCCCCGTCCCGGAAGGCCCCCACCGCATGCAGCAGGGTGTAGCCCGCGCCGGGGGCGCCGTTCACATAGCCGGGGGAACGGGCGTCGAACACCCCGCCCTTGACGGTGTCCCGGGTGTTGTCGCAGAAGATACCGATGCGCCCGTCCAGCTGAGGCAGGGCGTTCTTGTCGGCGGGGACGGCCCCTTCTTCCATGCGGGTGGCGCCGCCCTGCCAGGGTTCGCCGTACATCAGGATGTTTTTGCCCCCGGGCAGTTCGTCCAGGGCGGCGCGGATGGCGTTCATGGTCTCCACGTCGTGGAGGGCCATAAGGTCGAACCGGAAGCCGTCCACATGGTAGGCGGTGGCCCAGTAGACCACCGAATCCACCAGGTATTTGCGCACCATGGGGTGTTCACTGGCCAGGTCGCACCCGCAGCCCGACCCGTTGGTCAGGTGTCCGTCGGCGGTGCGGCGCAGCCAGCAGCCGGGGGTGATGCGCTCCATCCAGTTGTCGCTGAAATAGGTGTGGTTGTACACCACATCCATCACCACGCCCATCCCGGCTTTGTGCAGTGCCGCGATCATGGCCCGGCATTCCCGCACCCGCACCTCCCCGTGGAAGGGGTCGGTGGAATAGGAACCTTCGGGCACATTGTAGTTCAGCGGGTCATAGCCCCAGTTGTAGCCGCCCTTGTCCCCGACGCTCTCGTCTACCGTGGCAAAGTCGAAGATGGGCTGCAGCTGCACATGGCTGACGCCCAAATGCCGCAGATAGTTCAGGCAGGTGGGATACTCTCCCTGGCAGTCCAGGGTGGTGTCCGGCTGGGTAAAGGCCATGAATTTGCCCCGCCATTCGGGGCGCACGCCGCTGTGCTCATCCGCCGAAAAGTCCGCCACATGCACCTCCCACACGCTGCGGGCGGCGGGCTGGTTAGCGGCGGCGGGACGGCGGTCGGCGGCCCAGTTTTCCGGTTCCGCAGCCCGCAGGTCCAGCACCATGCCCCGCTGCCCGTTGCAGCCGCAGGCCCGGGCATAGGGGTCCACTGCCATGGTCCTGCGGCCATCGGCAAAGGTCAGGTCGTACACATAATACTGCCCCGCCAGGTCACCGCCCACGGTGGCTTTCCAGCTGCCCTGTTCCCCGGGATGCAGCGCCACGGGTTCCAGTTCCCTGGCCCCGGGTTCGCTGTCGGTGCCGGTGGTGTACCGGCGCAGGGTGACGGAAGCGGCGGCGGGCGCCCACAGGGTAAAGGTAGTGGCGCGCCTGGTGTACACCGCGCCCAGGTCACTGCCGGTATACACCGGCCAATCGGTCAGATTCATGGGACATCCTCCTCCGCACATCGGAGCCGCCGCAAGGCTCCTTTTCCTTTATATATAAGAGTAACAGGAGTTTTGCCTGATTGCAAGCACCCCAACCATGCCCCGTCCCGGGCACAGAAAAAGGGCGCGGGCCTCTCCCCGGCAAGGGGAAGGGTCCGCGCCCTGATGAAAGGCGTACGATCAGCCGCGATCGTCCAGCGGGCTGTAATCCCGCGGTTCCATGATGCTCTGGTAGGCGGGACGGATGATCTTGTCCACATTGACAAGCTCTTCCATGCGGTGGGCGCTCCAGCCAACGATACGGGCGATGGCGAAGATGGGGGTGTACAGTTCCACAGGGATGTCCAGCATGTTGTAGACAAAGCCGCTGTAGAAGTCCACGTTGGTGGAAACGCCCTTGTAGATGTGGCGCTTTTCCGCAATGACCTGGGGTGCCAGCCGCTCGATGGCGTTGTAGAAGTCGAAGTCTTCCTTGCGGCCCTTGGCTTCGGCCAGCTGCTGCACAAAGCCCTTGAACACCACGGCACGGGGGTCGGACAGAGAGTAGACCGCGTGGCCCATACCGTAGATCAGGCCCTTGCGGTCGAAGGCTTCCTTGTCCACGATCTTGCCCAGGTAGGCCTTCATCTCCTCGTCGTCGGTGACATCGTGCACGTTCTTGCGGATGTCGTCGCACATCTCCATGACCTTGATGTTGGCGCCGCCGTGCTTGGGACCCTTCAGGCTGGAGAGGGCCGCCGCCATGACCGAGTAGGTATCCGACCCGGAGGAGGTGACCACGCGGGTGGTGAAGGTGGAGTTGTTGCCGCCGCCGTGCTCCATGTGCAGCAGCAGGGCGATGTCCAGCACGTGGGCTTCCAGCGGGGTGTAGCTGCGGTCGGGGCGCAGCATCTGGAGCAGGTTTTCGGCAGTGGACAGTTCCGGCTGGGGCCGGTGGATGTACATGCTGCCCATGTTCACATAATAGTTGTAGGCATGGTAGCCGTAGACTGCCAGCATGGGGAAGACGCTGATGAGCTTGAGACACTGTTCCAGCTGGGTCTGCAGGCTGTTGTCCCCCACCGAATCATCGTAGGAGGCCAGGGTCAGCACGCTGCGGGTCAGGCTGTTCATCAGGTCCTTGGTGGGGGCCTTCATAATGACGTCCCGGATGAAGTTGGTGGGCAGGTCCCGGCACTTCACCAGGGTATCGGTGAAGGTGGCCAGCTGCTGCTGGGTGGGCAGATCGCCCAACAGCAGCAGGTAAGCGGCTTCCTCAAAGCCGTAGCGCTTGCCCCGCAGACCTTTGATGAGGTCATAGACGTTGTAGCCGCGGTACCACAGCTTGCCTTCGCAGGGGACCTTCTTGCCGTCCCGCTCTTCAAAGGCGTCGATGCGGGAGATGTTGGTGATGCCCGCCAATACGCCTTTGCCGTCCTTGTCGCGCAGGCCGCGCTTGACGCCGTAGGCATCAAACAGGGCAGGGTCGATTTTGTCGTTCTGCAGACACAGGCCGGTAAAGACCTCCGCTTCTTTTTCGATGGCTGCATATTCTCCCATATCAAATGACCTCCCTTTTCACAGTTTGTCCGCAATCCGTGCCGTTCTACCTTTTACTCTATATCCTGATGTCCTGATTTTGCCGGAGAACTCCGTTCCGGGCACTGTCCGCATCCACGGCCGAAAAACGAAAATATATTTTTATTATACGCTCCGTTGTACAGGGTGTCAAATAGCCGTCCCGTAAATTTTGTGTGAACAACCGTACAGATTTCCCTCTACCCCCGCCGGGCGGGATGTGGTATAATGGGGCAAGATAACTGCGCGAAAGAGGTGCCTTGCTATGAAGATCGCCGTGGCCGGCATGGGGTATGTCGGGCTTTCCAACGGGGTGCTGCTGGCCCAGCACAACGAAGTCTGGGCGGTGGATGTTCTCCCCGCCCGGGTGGAGGACATCAACGCCCGGCGCTGCCCCCTGGCAGACAAGGAACTGGCCGAGTATATGGCCGGGCGGGAACTGGACCTGCGGGCCACCACCGACGCCGAAGCCGCCTACACCGGGGCGGACTGGGTCATCATCTCCACCCCCACCAATTACGACGAACAAAAGAACTTTTTTGACACCTCCAGCGTGGAGGAAGTACTGCGCCTAGTGGAGAAATACGCCCCCGGCGCCACCGTCATCATCAAGTCCACCGTGCCGGTGGGCTATACCGCCCGCATGCGGGAAGAGATGCACAACCCCAACATCCTGTTCAGCCCGGAATTTTTGCGGGAAGGCCACGCCCTGTACGACAACCTCTACCCCAGCCGCATCGTGGTGGGTGCGCCCCAGGACGACGCCCGGCTGGTGGAAAAGGCCCACGAATTCGCTGCCCTGCTGCAGCAGGGGGCCTGCAAGGAGAACATCCCCACCCTCTTCCCCGGTCTGACCGAGGCGGAGGCCATCAAGCTGTTTGCCAACACCTACCTGGCTTTGCGGGTGGCCTATTTCAACGAGCTGGACACCTACGCCGCCCTGCGGGGGCTGGACACCCGGGCCATCATCGACGGCGTCTGCCTGGACCCCCGCATCGGGGCCCAGTACAACAACCCCAGTTTCGGTTACGGCGGTTACTGCCTGCCCAAGGACACCAAGCAGCTGCTGGCCAACTATGACGCGGTGCCCCAGAACCTCATCGGGGCCATTGTGGAGAGCAACCGCACCCGCAAGGACTTTATCAGCGAGCAGGTCCTGGCCCGTCACCCCAAGGTGGTGGGGGTCTACCGCCTGACCATGAAGGCGGGCAGCGACAACTTCCGCCAGTCCAGCATCCAGGGAGTCATGAAGCGCATCCGGGCCGAGGGCGTGCCCCTAGTGGTGTATGAACCCACCCTGAGCGGGGACGATTTCTACGGCAGCCGGGTGGAGCGGGACCTGGAAGCCTTCAAGCGGGAATGCGATGTGATCCTGGCCAATCGCCGGGCCCCGGAACTAAACGATGTAGCGGAAAAAGTGTACACCCGGGACCTGTACAGCCGGGACTGATGCCGCCCCCTTGACTTTGCCTTTCGGCTATGGTATGGTAGTGCTGTTGCTCGGAGGGCAAGTCATTCCATACGGATACGTACTGTTCAGAAATGACGCGCCGGATAAGGCACAGGCTGAAATGCCTACACCTTGTCCGGCGCTTTTTTCAACCCCTGCCGGGCATACTGAACAACGCATATGCAATGCAGGAGGATGTATGGATCAAAAGACTTTGTTTCTGAAGACGCCGCCGCACCGCTTGTTTCTGCGTGCCGCTCTGCCCGGTTCGGTGGGCATGCTGGCTTCTTCGCTGTACCAGCTCATGGACGGGATCTTTGTGGGGCGGATCCTGGGGGATCAGGCTTTCGCGGCGCTGAACCTGGCCATGCCCCTGGTCATCATCAACTTTGCCCTGGCCGACCTCATCGGCGTGGGGTCGGCGGTACCCATCTCGGTGCGGCTGGGGGAAAAGCGCAACGAGGAAGCCTTCAACCTGTTTACCTGTGCCTGCCTGATGGTGGTGTGCCTGGGCGCCCTGACCGGCGTTGTGCTCTATGCCCTGGCCCCCACCCTGCTGGGCTGGATGGGCGCCGAGGGCGAACTGGCCCGGCTGGGCGTGCAGTATATGCGGGTATACGCCCTGTGCTCGCCGGTGGTGAGCATCGTCTTTGCAGCAGACAACTACCTGCGCATCTGCGGTCGGATCAAGACCAGCATGGTGCTGAACGTCCTGATGTCCGCTTTGTGCGCCGGGCTGGAATTCTTCTTTTTGTATGTCATGCGCCTGGGCATTGCCGGGGCGGCCCTGGGCACCTGCCTGGGCATGATGGTCTGTGCTGTGCTGGCCATGGGCCCCTTCTTTACAGGGCGGATGCCCCTGCGGTTTGTGCGGCCCCGGTTCAGCCGCCGGATCATCGGCAGCATCCTGAGCTGCGGCTGCCCCACCTTTTTGAGCAACATCGCCGGGCGCGTCACCTCCATCCTGATGAACATGGTGCTGCTGCACCTGGGCGGCGCTTCGGCGGTGTCGGTGTACGGCATCCTGATGTATGTGGACGGCTTTGTGCTGCCTTTGCTCTACGGCATGTGCGATTCTTTGCAGCCCGCCGTGGGCTACAACTGGGGCGCGGGACGCCGGGACCGGGTGCTGGCCATCGAAAAGCGTTGCTTTGCCGCCAGCGCCCTCATCTCTCTGGCGGCAGCGGGGCTGCTGCTGGCCTTCCCCACCCAGACCGCCGGGCTGTTCGTGGGGCCTTCCGACACCGCCATGCTGGCCCTGGCCGTGCCCGCCGTACAGCTGTTCAGCCTGGGCTACCTGACCCGCTGGTTCAGCTTTGCCGCCCAGAGTTTTCTTTCGGCGGTGGAAAAACCGGTGCAGGCGTCCATCCTCTCGGTATCGGTGGCACTGGTGTTCCCGGTGCTGCTCATCGCCGCCCTGTGGCCCCTGGGCCTGACCGGACTGTGGTGCAACCAGCCCGGCACCGCCCTTCTGGCCGGGGTCCTGGCGGTGATCCTGCTGCTGGATTTCCGCCGCCGGTATGCCGCCCGCACCTGATATTCCGCTTCCGGGGCGCCCGGTTTCCGCTTTGTCTTTTCCATTGTACAGGAAGGACAAAGAAGGAGCCGGGCGCCCTCTTTTTTATACAATTCGTACACTTGTGAACTTTATATTAAAATTGGCACTCTACGCTTGACATTGCTAAAAGTTGGTGCTATAGTATAGTCAGACCTTGAGAGAGAAAGGATCTCCCCTCCAAGGCAAACGCCCGGCACCGCAAAAGCCCGCCGGGCGGGCAGCGTTGATAACCGGCCGAAGGGTCGGCTGAATGGAGGTATGACTTATGTTGCCCAGCATTTTTGGTGAAGACCTTTTTGACGATATGTTTGAAGATATGTACGGTATGCGTCCCTTCTTCGGGAACCACAACCCGGTGTACGGCAAGCACGCCAAGAACCTGATGAAGTCCGACGTGCGGGAGACCGACGACGCCTATGAACTGGACATTGACCTGCCCGGTTTCAAGAAGGACGAGATCAACCTGAAGCTGGATCAGGGCTACCTGACCATCTCGGCGGCCAAGGGCCTGGACAAGGACGACGAGGACAAGAACGGCCGGTACATCCGCCGCGAACGCTACACCGGCGCCTGCAGCCGCAGCTTCTATGTGGGCACCCAGCTGAAGCCGGAGGACATCTCTGCCAAGTTTGAGGATGGCATCCTGAAGATCCATCTGCCCAAGGCGGCGCCCCGTCTGCCCCAGCAGCCCAATCTCATCGCCATCGAATAATTCCTCTTTCGCCTGAACACACATAAACAAGGCCCCGGCCCCGCGCTGTTTGCGCGGGGCCGGGGCTTTTGTCTTGTTTAATGGCGCCTTACTGGCCGGAGACCTTGTCTTTCAGGTCCTTGGCGGTGCGGGCCAGCCGGGCGGTGGCGGCACGCAGCCGGGACAACGCCTCGTCATAGCTGGGAGCCTTCATATAAGGGAAGGCGCGCAGCAGACGGCCTTCGCCGAAATGCCGCTGCCGGGCCAGGCGTTCCACCTCGTCCCGGATGGAACGGGCACGGGCGGACATTTCCAGCAGCTGTTCCCGCAGAGGAGCGGCGTTCTCCCGCCCTTCCATGGCGGCCAGCATCAGCTGCAGCTTCTGTTCGTCCAGCAGGGTATCCACCGTCATGGCACGGGTGCCGATGGCTTCGGTCATGGCGTCGCTGAGGCGGCGCATGCCGGCGGAGAAGTCTTTCAGACGGCGCAGGCGGCGTTCCAGACCGGCAGCCTGGGCGAAGGAAAGACCCACGTCCACCCCAAAGCCCACCGCCACCACACAGTCCGCCACCAACAGGGCGGTGGTGGGCAGAGAGAGCACCGCCCCCGCAATGAGGGGGTGCACCAGCTTGATCATGGCCACGCCGCCCAGACCCCACAGCAGAGAGAACCGGGGGCAGATGAACCCGCCCAGGTTGCCCTTGAACTTGGTGTAGTCCCACCAGCGGGCATGGAACAGTTTGAACAGGGCGTAGCCGCCGATGAGTTCCACCAGGGTGGCCAGCACCATGGCCACCAGGAACACCACCGCCACATTGCTCTGCCAGGGGCCCAGCACTGCCAGCATGGCCACCATGCCGCAGCCATAGATGGGGCAGGCCGGGCCGTTGAGGAAGCCCCGGTTGACCAGCTGCCGGGTGTTGACCGCCGCGAAGGCGACCTCGGTACACCAGCCCAGCACCGAATACACAAAGAAGAAGGCGATATACTGGGGCAGTGTGTACAGGGGAAGCAGCGTTCCCGCCTGGACCGCGGGGCTCATTCTTCTTCCTCCCCGTCTTCGCTGTCCAGACGGCGGGCCAGTTCCTTGGGTTCCACCCAGGTCACGGCGGAATCCGGGCCCTTGCGGGCGATGAGGGCCTTGATGGGGATGCCCTGTTCGGTGAACATGCCTTCGTGCTCGGTGCGCAGGTTCCAGGCGGGTTCATCGGCGTGGAGGTCATAGGTCTGCCAGGTGATCTCAAAGCCCGCCGCCGGGAAGTAGCTCAGGCTGTCCCGGAACAGGTCGTCGTCATCGGTCTTGAACCAGATCTCCGCCCCCTCGTCCATGAGGGTGCGGTATTGCAGCAGCTGCCGGGGATGGGTCAGCCGGTGTTTGTGGCTGCTGGCGTTCTTGCTCCAGGGATTGCAGAAGTTGATGTAGATGCGGGCCACCCGGTCTTCGGGAGAGAAAGCCCCCGACATCCGCTCGATGTCCAGGGAGGCAATGAGCACGTTGTCCGGCGGCAGCTGCTTTTCCAGGTAGGCCTTTTCCACCTTGCGCTTGGCCAGGATCAGCACCTTGTCGGTGATGTCGATGCCCAGGAAGTTGCGGGTGGGATCGGAGGGGGCCAGCTGGGCCAGGAAACCGCCCTTGCCGCAGCCCAGTTCCAGGCAGAAGGGCTGTTCCGGGCGGGCAAACAGTTCCCGCCAGTGGCCCGCATGGGTCAGGGGCTCGTGAACGTGGAAATCACAGGCCAGCAGTTCGGGACGGGCATAGGGTTTGAAACGCATGCGCATGATGTAAAAACCTCTTTCGTTGTTCTCTGTTCAGGACTGCCGCAGCAAAAATTGCCGCACAGCGTCAAAGTCTTGGGTAGCCAGGCTGCCCTGGCAGATCTCGCCCCGGCCGCCGCCCCGGCCGTCGAAGGCCGCATTGAGGGCCTGGGCCAGGTTGCGGGCTTCGCCCCCGGGCAGATGCAGCACATAAGTAAGACCCCGCCCGCCGGGGGCCAGAACGGCGCAAAGGGCGCCGGTGCGCCCGGTCACGGCCAGGCAGAGGCGGCGCAGGGTGTCGCCGTCGGCTTCGGGGCAGAAGAACACCGCCGGGCGGCCGGGTTCGGCCCCTTCGGCCCAGGCGGTGCCCAGGGCCTGCTGCATGGCGGCCAGGCGGCTTTTCAGGGCTTCGGCGGATTCCGCGGCCCGGGACACCGCTTCTTTCAGCCGTCCCGGCCCGGCGCTGAGCAGCACCCCCGCGGCTTCGGCGTCCCGCCAGGTCTCGGCCACCGCCCGCTGGGCCCGCTGCCCGCAGGCCACCGCCAGACGCATGCCCCCCTTATAATGCTGGGCGCTCAGGATCTTGATGAGCCCCACCTGCCCGGTGGTGCGCAGATGGGTGCCGCAGCAGGCGCACAGGTCCGCGCCGCCGGCATCCGCCAGCCGCACCGGGCCGTCCAGTTCCTTCTTGCTGCGGTAGGTCAGTTCGGCCAGCTGGACGGGGTCGGGATACCAGCAGCGCACCGGGGCGTCCGCCCGCACCAGCCGGTTGGCTTCGGCTTCCGCTTCGGCCAGCTGGGCGTCGGTGAGGGGGATGCTGGTGTCCATGCGCACCGCCGGGTCCCCGATGTGGAACCCCACATTCTCCGCCCCGAACAGCCGGTGCAGGGTGCCGCTGAGGATGTGTTCCCCGGTGTGCTGTTCCATGTGGTCCAGCCGGGGTTCCCAGTGGATCTCCCCTTCCACTTCGCTGTCCACGGTGAGGGGGGCGGCGGTGTGGTGCCAGATCACCCCGTCCTGCACGCTGGTGTGGGTCACCGCCGCGCCGCCCAGGGTGCCGGTGTCGGCGGGCTGGCCGCCCCCTTCGGGGTAGAAGGCGGTACGGTCCAGGGCCACGCGCCAGTTCTCCCCTTCCGGTTCACAGGCCAGAACCCGGGCGGAAAACCGGCGCAGGAAGGCGTCATCCTCATACAATTTCACGGTCGGCTGCAAAGGTGGTCCCATCCTTTCGGTGCAGCCCGGACAAGCCGGGCGTCATATGGCACTTATTATATCATAAAACCGGGGTAGAAAAAAACAGGCAAATCCGGTATAATGGTGGATATATATGTTCCAACCTGATTTTTTAGGAGAATCAACCTATGAAACGTATCCTCTGTTCGGTGCTGGCCCTGGGTCTGCTGGCGGGCTGCGCGTCCGGCGGCAGTTCCAGCCAGGCCGCCGCCACTGCCGAGAGTGCCGCCGCCCCCACCGCGGCGCCCCAGCAGCTGACCGTCTATTATGAGGCCGGCGCTTCCACCGCCGCAGCCACCGCCCTGCGCCTCTACGCCGACGCCCAGGGGGTGGAACTGGTGGAGCTGGATTCTTCCGCCGATCCCAGCCAGGCCGACCTGGCAGTGCTGAACGCCGCCCCCGCCGGGGATGACGATGCCTGGCTGAACATGGGCACCGACAACCTGCTTTCCACCGCGGCCATCCGCGCCGGGGTGGATGCCGAGACCGCCGTCACCGCCGTGACCGCCCTGCCCCTGGGCAAGACGCTGTACGGCTACTGGGCGGACAGCCGCACCCTGGGCGCCCTGTTCCAGACCGAGGACACCGCCGCCCTCACCGACGATTTGACCGCCGCCAGCTGGGAGGAATGGAGCACCCTGGCCGAGACGGTGACCCAGTGGCTGGCGGAACCCGCCGAGACCACCGTGACCCTGAACGGTACCGAATACGTTCTGGCTGCCGAAAAGCCGGAGGCCGCCGCCAACCTGAAAGCCGTGTTCACCCTGCCCCTGAGCTATGCTTTCCCCTCTCTGGCAGGCGCCGCCTACACCGGCGTACTGCTGGCTGCCGGGGACGAGCGCACCGAGGACACCCTGACCGGCCCGCTGAACGGGCTGTACAGCGCCCTGACCCTGGAACTGCTGAACCGGGACAGCTCCGGCCTTCCCAGCCAGAGCGAGGCAGCCGCCGCCCTTCAGGCGGGGGAAGCCCTGTTCTACCGGGGGACCATGGCCGATCTGCTGGTGCACACCGACACCGACCTGCAGGACCATCTGGTCTGCCTGCCGCTGAAATGCGACTTTGTGGAAAGCGACGTGGCTTCCTCCTCCGAATACAACCTCACCGGCCTGATGAACTATCCCATTCTGGCCACCTCCGCCTGGATGGCCATTCCCGCCGGTGCCGACGAGGAAGGGGTGCGGGCTGCCGCCGCGGCCATCCTGTGGCTGTACACCAGCGAACCCGGGGAGGAGACCCTCACCGAGACCCTGGGCCTGATCACCCCCTGGGGCACCGCCGCCAACGACTCCGCCGCCTGCCAGATGCAGATCGACCAGGTAGGCGCGGGCATCCTGCCCGAAGTGACCCTGACCCCCGCCCAGCAGCAGGCTGTGGCCGTGGCCGGGGTGAACCTGGGCTTTGACGAGAACGGCAGCCCCCGCACCGAGTTTGCCCGGTCCGACCGGGACACCTGGCGGGACGCGGTGATCGCCGCGCTGGCCTCCGCCGCCGAGGAAAGCGACGAGTGAGCCCATTGGGCAAACAAGCCAACTTTTCACAACTGTACAACGAATTCTTTGTACAAGGCGGCTGGTGAAAGATTGAACACTTTGTGATAAAATATAAAACACTGATAGAGTTGCCCGCTGTGCGGGCCGGAGATATGAACGCTGGAGCGAAGGAGTGGCAGCAGCATGGAGTATACCCGTTCGCAGTTGACCAACCAGATGGATTATTTGCGCCGCCTGTTTGATGAGGTGTTTGTGGTGGATGCGGCCACCAGCCGCCGCCTGGACACCGATGCCATGCAGCCGACGGACACCGTGGAGAATGTGCCTGACCTGGACGAGCGCGGCCGCGCCTGGCGCCCGCTGTACGGCGAGGACAGCGCCTCAATGGCTCAGTATTGGAGCATTTCGGTGGACCACCGTCCCTGTGTGCTGGTGGCGGTATACCGCATGCCTTCCCAGATGAACGGCGGCCCCCGGGAAGCAGCGGCCCTTTCCCGCATGCTGAACCAGTGCCGCACCGAAATGTGCCGGGACTATGTCACCGGCGTGTACAACCGTTTCTTCCTGGACGCGGAATTCCGGGACCGGGTGGCCAAAGCCGCCGCGGCGGGCGAGCGTGTGAGCGCCGCCCTGGTGCGGGTGAATGAATACGCCCGGCTGTGCCGCACCGAGAGCGTGGCCGCCGCCGACCGCTGCCTGACCACCGCCGCCGGCATCCTGAGCCTGGCTGTGGGTCCGGAGCAGGAAAATACACCGCTGATCCGCTTGGAAGACGGCGTGTTCCTGGTGGTGGGCATCGGTACCGACGCCCAGACCCTGGAGCATCAGCTGCGGGAAGCCCTGGATTCCGCCCGCCGCACCTTCTCCATCACCCTGGCCCGCCGGGGCGAATTCACCGCCAAGGTCTCTTCCGCCGACTGGGCCGAGACCGGCAGCTGGGACTGGATGCTCAGCCTGGCCGAACAGCGGTTGGGTTCCTGACCGATTTTGTATAACAAGCCCCCTGTGTACACATACTGACTGTGCCGCAACACACGGTCAATGATGTACGCAGGGGGTTTTCCGTTTATGCAGGACAAAGAATGCAAACAGACCGAACAGATGCAGAACGACAACGAAAGCATGCTGCAGGAGGTGGTACAGAACACCGAAATGGGCAAAAACACGCTGGAGGAACTCATGGGGCTGACCCATGACCAGGCGCTGAAAGCCGAGATGCTGCGCCAGCGCAATGAATACCGCCGGATGAATCAGCAGGCCCACACCGCCCTGGATGCCATCGGCCGCCCGGCCAAGGGCCAGAGCGCCGCCGCCCGCATGAGCGTGAGCATGGGCATCCGCACCCGGACCATGCTGGACAAATCCACCCGCAACCTGGCCACCATGCTGGCCGAGGGCAGCAGCCAGGGCGTGCTGGACTGCAAGCGGGCGGAAAGCGATTATCCCCAGGCTTCCCCCGGAGCCCACAAGCTGATGCGGGAGCTGTGCGACTTCCAGACCAAGGCCGAAGAAACCTGGCGGGAATTTATCTGAACAGCAAGACCCCGGCCCCGGGAAGCAGTTCCCGGGGCCGAGGTCATTTTGTTTTGACAGTGTTTGTCAGGCTCAGGTGCGCTCGGTCTTGGGAGGCACCGCGCCGCGCAGAGCGGCCAGCAGGCCGGGCATGGCCGCGGCAGCCTGGGCGCCGCCGAAGGCGACCATGGCCCGCAGGGGCATACCGTCCATCATCTGCATACCGGCTTCGGCGCTAACGGCGTCGCCGCCGTTTTCGCCCATCTGGCTGCTGAAGCTGGCCATCACCGACCGCACGATGGGAGCGGTGCGGTCATCCCGCAGCAGGTCTCCGATGGGGGTGTTCTCGTCCACCGTCAGGGGACGGCGGCGGGCAGTGGTGTAATGCAGGGGCAGCACAGTGGGGATGTTGCGGCTGGAATGGCCCAGCAGCACCTTGTATTCCCCGGGTTCGGCGAACCAGTCTCCCAGTTCTTCGTCGAAATAGCACAGGTCCCGGTCGGTGACGGTGAAGGTGACGGTGGTCTCCTCCCCAGGCTGCAGGGCCACCTTGGCAAAGTGGCGCAGTTCCTTGGGCGGGCGGGGCACCGCGTTTTCCGGCGGGGCGATGTACAGCTGCACTACCTCCCGGCCGAAGCGGGCGCCGGAGTTGCGCACCGTCACGGTCACATCCACGCTGCCGCCGTCGGTGAGCTCGCCGGCCGAAAGGGACGCCGACTTGTAGACGAAACCGGTGTAGGAAAGGCCATGGCCGAAGGGCCAGCGCACCGGCATCTTGCGGGCATCGTACCAGCGGTAGCCCACGAACACGCCTTCCCGGTAATAGGCGGTGCGGCCGTCGCCGGGATAGTCCAGATAGCAGGGGGTATCTTCCAGCCGCAGGGGCCAGGTCTCGGGCAGGCGGCCGCAGGGGTCCGCCTCGCCGTACAGCAGAGCGTCTGTGGCGCGGCCCACGCCCTCGCCTCCCAGGTACATGCACAGGATGGCGGAAACTTCCTCCGCCCAGGGACATTCCACCGGGCTGCCGGTGTGCAGCACCACCACGGTGTTCTTCTGTACCGCCGCCACCCGGGCGATGAGGTTGTTCTGGGCATCGGGCAGGTGCATATGACGGCGGTCGAAGCCTTCACTCTCGAAGCTCTCGGGAAGGCCCGCGAAGATGACGGCAGCATCGGCGTGTTCGGCGGCCTCCACTGCCCGCAGGAACTCGGTCTCCTCCCGCTGGTCACGGTCGGCGGGGAAGCCTTCCACATACTCCACCGCACGGCCACGGGCACGGGCCGCATCCAGAGCGCTTTCCACCTTGTAGGAATTCACATGGCTGGAACCGCCGCCCTGGTAGCGGGGCGCGGCGGCAAACCCGCCGATATAGACCACCTTCTGGTCCTGCTTCAGGGGCAGAGAACCCCGGTTCTGCAGCAGCACCGCGCAGTCCGCCGCCAGAGAGGCTGCCAGGGCATGGTCGCCGGGCAGGTCCAGTTCGGCCCCCACGGCAGCCCCCGCCAGGTCGGCGTGGCGCAGCACGATGTTCAGAATACGGGCCACGGCCTTGTCCAGCACCTTCTCATCCAGGGTACCGGCCCGCACCGCCGCCACGATCTTCTGGTCGTTGACGCCGCCGCAGCCGGGCATTTCCAGTTCCAGACCGGCTTCCAGGCCCCGCACGCGGTCGGCCACGGCGCCCCAGTCGGACATGACAAAGCCTTCAAAGCCCCATTCGCCCCGCAGAATGTCGGTGAGGAGCATCTTGTTCTCGCTGGCATAGGTGCCGTTGATGCGGTTGTAGCTGCACATCACCGTCCAGGGGGCGGCCCGGCGCACCGCCGTTTCGAAGGCGGGCAGATAAATTTCCCGCAGGGTGCGCTCGCTCATGTTGGAGGAGCTGCTCATACGGCGGTATTCCTGGCTGTTGGCGGCAAAATGCTTGATGCTGGTGCCCACCCCCTGGCTCTGCACACCTTCGATGTAGGCGGCGGCCAGTTCCCCGGCCAGGCAGGGGTCTTCGGAATAATACTCGAAGTTGCGGCCGCACAGAGGGCTGCGCTTGATGTTCACCGCAGGCCCCAGCACCACACCCACGCCCACGGCCCGGGCTTCGGCGCCGATGGCCTCGCCTTCCCGACGGAGCAGCGCGGGGTCAAAGCTGGCGGCTGCCGCACATCCCGCCGGGAAGCAGACGGCAGTGATGCTGTCGTTGACGCTGCCGCCGTCTTTCTGGGTGCGCAGACCGTGGGGACCGTCGGACACCATCATGGCCGGCACGCCCAGGCGGCCCACCGCCTTGGTGTTCCAGAAATCCGCACCGGAGCACAGCCCGGCCTTTTCTTCCAGCGTCATCTGGGCCAGAAGTTCGGAAATTGCAGGTTGCATAGGAAATTTCCTCCTTAAAAATACAGAGAAAAATAGAAGCACCGGCCCTCAGCCGGTTTTTTGTCCATTATACATCACATATGTACATAAGAGATAGATATTTTGTGAAAATTTACAGGTTATGCATATTATGTTTTCATCACGTGAACACATGGCCCCGCCGCAGCAACAAAAGTTTTGCAAAAACCTTGTCAAACGGGTTCAAACGTGCTACCATAAATCACGGTGAAAGAATACGATATAAAGGAGTGTCAGCCATGTCCATCAAAAATGCCTATCTGGCCAACGTCTACGCGGGTCTTGCCCAGCGCAACGCCGAGCAGAAAGAATTCCTGCAGGCGGTGGATGAAGTTCTCGAATCTCTGGAGCCGGTCATCGAGGCCCGCCCCGAACTGGAAAAGAACGGCCTGATCGAGCGTCTGGTCGAGCCCGAGCGCGTGGTCATGTTCCGCGTGCCCTGGGTGGATGATAACGGCAAGGTGCAGGTGAACCGCGGCTACCGCGTGCAGTTCAACTCTGCCATCGGCCCCTACAAGGGCGGTCTGCGTTTCCATCCCAGCGTGAACCTGTCCATCATCAAGTTCCTGGGCTTTGAACAGATCTTCAAGAACAGCCTGACCGGCCTGCCCATGGGCGGCGGCAAGGGCGGCAGCGACTTTGACCCCCACGGAAAGAGCGACGCCGAGGTCATGCGTTTCTGCCAGAGCTTCATGACCGAGCTGTTCCGCCACATCGGCCCCGACACCGACGTGCCCGCCGGTGATATCGGCGTGGGCGGCCGCGAGATCGGCTACCTGTTCGGCCAGTACAAGCGCATCACCAACAGCTTTGTGGGCGTTCTGACCGGCAAGG
>CALXHS010000110.1 GCA_944388165.1 uncultured Gemmiger sp.
GAATCTATGGCTTTGGATTTTCTGATTTTGTACGAGCACACGGTGCGGGAATACGAGAGCGACCTGCTGTTGAAGCTGGAGCTGGCGCGCCGGGGCTACACCGCCGAGATCCGGCAGCTGCTGGACCCCAAGTACCGCCGCCTGTTCCGGGAAGATAAGCCCGAAGTGCTGGTGGCCAGCTGCATGTACGACAACGAGGCCATCAACAGCCATGTGTACAACAACATCGGCCGCTGCAACAAGATTGTGAACCTGCACTGGGAACAGATGCTCTCCGACACCCAGGAGGAGGGCGACTGGTTCAACATGAACGGCAACGCCAAGCGCTGCGTGCAGACCTGCTGGGGCAAGCGCACCGCCGCCCGGCTGCAGGCCCACGGCATGGAGGCAAAAAACACCCCCGTGACCGGCGCGGTGATGATGGATTTTCTGCGCCCGGAATTCAAGGGCTATTTCAAGGACAAGGCTGCCCTGTGCCGGGAGTTCGGCCTGGACGAGAACAAACACCTGCACCTGTACATTTCCAGCTTCGGCTATGCCAGCATGTCCGACGACGAAGTGGCCGAGCTTTCCAAGATGGCGGGCACCGATTTCACCGGGTTTGCCCGCACCAACCGCATTTCCATGACTGAGACCCTCAGCTGGTTCGACCGGTATCTGGAAGAACACCCGGGAGTGGAACTGGTCTACCGCCGCCATCCCAGCGAATGGAACAGCCCCGCCCTGGATGAACTGGCCAAAAAGCGCCCCAACTTCCACGTGATCTTTGCGGACAGCGTGAAACAGTGGATTGTGGCGGCGGATTCCATCTCCATCTGGATGAGCACTTCCATTGCCGAGGTATACATGGCGGGCAAGAGCTGCCACATCCTGCGGCCCGTTCCCATCGAGCATGAGTACGACCCGGTCATCTACAAGGGCGCCCGGTATGTCACCGACTATGAAGGCTTTGCCGCTGCCATGGCGAAAAGCGATCCGCCCTTCCCCATTGAGCGGGAAGTGATCGAAGGATACTTTGACCCCGGTGAGCGTCCCGCCTATCTGCGGATGGCGGATCTTTTGGAAGAGGTCTACCGCAACCCGCCCCGGGACAATCCCATGGGCGAAGGATTCAAGCCTCATTTCAATCTGCTGAAGTTCGCGGCCCTGTGGGGTGTGCATCTGCTCTACCGCCACGACTGGGAACCCAAAAAGGTATTTGCCTTCTGCCCGCCGCTGGCCAGCTTTGCCCAGCGCATCTACGGCTATGTGGACAAGGCCCACGTGACCCCCGAACAGGTGGAAGCCATGACGGAGCGCATCCGCCCGTATGTGACCGCCCGCTGACCGCTTTTTCCTTGCAGTAAAGGAGCCTATCATGCCCGAACCCCATAAAAAGCAGGAGTCCTTTCTTTCCAGCCTGATGAAGTATTCGGTGGCCACCTATCTGGGCTTTCTCATCAGCGGCGCCGCCCTGGTGGTGAAAGGTATCCTGCCCCCCGACCGCTACGCCGTGCCCGCCTCCTTCATGGCCTACACCACCTCCCTGATGAACCTGGGGATGCTGGGTCTGGACCAGGGGCTGCTGCGCTTTTTCCGGGAACCGCCGGAAGGCGCCACCGGCCGGGCTATGTTTGCGGCCAGCACCCGGCTTTCCCTGCTGGTCATGGCGGTGGCGGGGCTGTTTGGCTCTGCCTTCTTTGCGGAGCCTTTGGCCACCGCTTTCGGCCTGGGGCAGGGCGGTGCGGTGCTGGTGCCCTTTCTGTTCCTGAACGCCGCCCTGTACATGCTGGTGCGTTATCTGAACGTTCTGCTCCGGCTGGAAAACAACGTCCGTGCCTACACCGCTGAGACCCTGTGGATGCAGGCCTGCCTGAACCTGCTGTTCCTGCTGCCGGGCTTTTTCACCAGCAAGACCTGGGTGTTCATTGCGGCGGCGGTGACCAGCTTCGGCTGTGTGGCCATTGCCTTCTGGTTCAAGGCCAAGGCCCCCATCCGGGCGGGCAAGGTCCCCTACAAGACCATCTACCGCCAGATGGTGCCTTACAGCATCGCCCTGGCGCCCGCCGCTGTGCTGACCCCCTTGTTCCAGTCGGTGTGCCTGTCTTTTTTGGCCAGCAACACCGTGTCCCAGGGCCTGTTTTCCTTCGCGTACCAGCTTTCGCTGCTGGTGACCACCGTACAGGCCGGGTTCTCCACCTACTGGGGCCCTTATGTGTTCGCCCATTACCGGGACGAACAGGCCCGCATCGGCCGTATCCATGATCTGCTGAACTTCCTGATCTTCGGGTTCTTCTGTCTGCTGGTCATGTTTGAGGACATCATCTTCCTCATCTTCCCCAGCAAGGCCGCCTGCATGCGGTTCTTCCCCCTGATGATGCTGGCTGCTGTGTTCCTGATTTTGATGGAAGGCACCGTATACGGCAACGCCATCGCCCGGCGTCCCCACCACGACACCATCGGCGTGGCGGTGGGCGTGGGCGCCGAACTGCTGCTGTGCATCTGGCTGGTACCCCAGTTCTCTGTGACCGGGGCCGCCATCGCCCTGGTGGTGGGCAACGCGGTGATGTTCCTCTACCGCACCGTGACCGGCCAGTATTACTACCGCACCATTCCCAGCTATCCCCGCACCATTTCCGGTTTTCTGCTGGCTTTGGCCACCGCCGCGGTGGGTGTTGTATTTTACCAGCAGTTTGTGGTAAAGTTTGTGCTGGTAGGCGCCATCCTCTTTATCTACTGCACCCTCTACCGTCCCCAGCTGCAGAAGCTGTGGCATCTGGGCATGACCCTGCTGCGCAGGCTGCTGGTTCGTCAGTAAGGAGGACTCCGCCATGAAACACCTGGGCACCGTACCGCTGCAAACCCACCGGCTGACCCTGCGGAGGCTGACCTTTGACGATTGCCGGACCATGTTCGACCACTGGGCTGGTGATCCCCAGGTGACCAAATATCTGCGCTGGAACGCCCACCGGGACTGGACCGTTACCGCCGAGTATCTGTATGAGGTGGAAAAGTGCTACGCAGATCCCACTTTCTACAACTGGGGGATCTTTCTCAAGGACGGCACCCTCATCGGCACCATCGGCGTGGGGCGGGCAGAACAGGCCGCCGCCCAAGGGTGGAAGGCCCTGCCTGAATCCTTACCCGTCACCGATATCTGGGAACCGGGCTACGCCCTTGGTCAAGCTTGGTGGGGGCAAGGCTATGCCGCCGAAGCCCTGAAGGCTGTACTGGATTTCTGGTTTGAACAGGTGGGCGGCCCCTGGCTTTTCATCTGCCACGCCCTGGAAAATCCCGCCAGCGGCCGGGTGATCCAAAAGGCCGGTTTTCTCTATGACCACGACGCGGTATATCACAAGTATGACGGCACACCCGTGCCCTGCCGCGCGTATTATATACCCAACCCAAACAAGGAGATGTAAATGGACGACTTTACACTGGATTTCACCCCTGACCCTCTGAGTTCACTGGACGATCTCGACCCCTTCCCTCCCCTGCAGGAGGAGGAACACACCGCCATTCCGGTGGTGCTGCTCAGCCTGGATCAGGGACGCTTCAACGCCCAGCGCAGTCTGGACGAACTGGCAGCCCTGGCAGAAGCCAACGGCATGGAAGCCGTGGCCACTGTGACCCAGAAGCGCTCCACCCCGGAAGCCGCCACCATGCTGGGGGAAGGCAAGGTAGCCGAAGCCCGGCTGGTATGCATGAACACCCGGGCGGAAGCGGCCATCTTTGACGGAGAGCTTTCGGGCAGCCAGATCCGCAACCTTTCCGCCGCTTTGCAGGTGGAGGTGCTGGACCGCACCATGCTGATCCTGGAGATCTTCAAGTCCCGGGCATCCACCAACGAAGGCAAGCTGCAGACCGAACTGGCCATGCTGCGCTATCAGCTGCCCCGCCTGCAAGGGCTGGGCGAAGCACTGAGCCGCCAGGGCGGCGGCGGTGGCGGCGGCGGCGGCGCCCGCCGCGGCGCCGGTGAGACCAAGCTGGAACTGGACCGGCGGCATCTGCACCACCGCATTGAGCACCTGGAAGGGCGGCTGAAGGAGCTGGAAAAGCGCCGGGGTGAGACCCGCCGCGCCCGCCAGAAGAACAACGTGCCGGTGGTGGCCCTGGTGGGCTACACCAACGTGGGCAAATCCAGTCTGATGAACGCTCTTTGCGGGGCGGAGATCTTTGAGGCGGACATGCTGTTTGCCACCCTGGACCCCACTGCCCGGCGCCTGACCCTGCCCAGCGGCCTGACCGTGGTTCTGGTGGACACCGTCGGCTTCGTGAGCCGTCTGCCCCACCATCTGGTGGACGCCTTCAAGAGTACCCTGGAAGAGGCTGCTTATGCGGATGTGATCCTGAAAGTGGCCGACGCCAGTGACAGCGAGGCGGCATCTCAGCTGGCGGTGACCGACGAGGTCCTGGAATCCCTGGGCTGTTCGGACATTCCCCAGATCGTGGTGTACAACAAGTGCGACAAACCCGGTGCCATCTCCTTTGACCCGGCTGTGCTGCTGACCAGCGCCAAGACCGGCCGCGGTCTGGACGAGCTGCTGCAGCGCCTGGACGAAACTCTTTCCCACCGGGTACGCACCATCGAGGTGCTACTGCCTTATGATAAACTGTCCTTGGCGGATATCCTGCGCAGCCGCGGCAGCGTGGCCGAAGAGGAATACCGTGCCGACGGCGTGTATTACAAGGGCACCGTCAAGATCGACGATCTGCACCGGTTTGAAGACTATATGCTCTGATTTTTCCATACAAAAGCGGCAGGCCCGCCGTACCGTTTCCGGTACAGGCGGGCCTGCCTTTTGCTATCTCTCAGGAGGGAGACTTGGTTTACTTGCCGGCAGCAGCGGCACCGCTGGTATCCCCGGCCACAGCCTTGATGGCAGAGACAGTGGCGGCCATGTCCTGCATATTGCTGGGCACGATGATCTTGGTCGCCTTGCCGTCGGCCACGCGCTCCATAGCTTCCATGCTGCGCAGAGCCAGCATATTTTCGGAAGGAGCGGCTTCGTTGATGAGCCGGATGGAATCCGCCTTGGCCTTCTGCACCAGCAGCAGGGCCTGGGCCTGACCTTCGGCTTCCCGGATCTTCTGTTCCTTCACAGCTTCGGCACGCAGGATGGCGCTTTCCTTCTCGCCTTCGGCGCGGGTGATGGCTGCCTGCTTTTCGCCTTCGGCCAGCAGGATGCTGGCGCGCTTCTCGCGGTCGGCCTTCATCTGCTTTTCCATGGCGTTGCGGATCTCCTGCGGGGGTTCGATGTTCTTCAGCTCGATGCGGTTCACTTTAATGCCCCAGCGGTCGGTGGCTTCATCCAGGGTGGCGGTGATCTTGGTGTTGATCAGGTCACGGCTGGTGAGGGTTTCGTCCAGGGACATGGAGCCGATGATATCACGCAGGGTGGTGGCGGACAGGTTCTCAATAGCGGCGATGGGACGGGTGACACCGTAAGCATAAGCCTTGGCGTCGAACACCTGGAAGAACACCACGGTGTCGATCATCATGGTGACGTTGTCCCGGGTGATGACCGGCTGCGGGGGGAAGTCGGCCACTTCTTCCTTGAGGGAAACGCGGCGGGCGATACGCTCAATAAAGGGCATCTTCACATGCAGACCGGCGTCCCAGGTTTCCTTGTAGACGCCCAGCGATTCGATGACGTAGGAATTGGACTGCGGAACAATGACGATGCAGCGTACAACCACTACCAGCGCCACGATCAGCAGAATAGCGATAAGAATTACCGGCCAGGGCATAAATGTTACCTCCTTCAACTTTGAAAACGATTATACGAAACCGGGCGGTGCAAGACAGGGATACACCGCACCGGTCAGGTCATACGGTCTCCTCCACAGGGGCCGCCTGCACCGTCAGCACATTGCCTTCGGCGGAAAGCACCTGGCAGCGGGTCCCCTGGGGCAGCGCTTCCGCAGCCCGGGCCTGCCAGTCCAGCCCATCCACACGGACCCGGCCGATCTCCCCGGGCAGAATGGCCTGCAGCACCACGCCCCGTTTGCCCACGCTGAGGGTCGGGCCGTTGGTGATGGGTGTCTTTTTACCTTTGCGCCGGGAAGCCAGCATCGGCACCATAATGGCCAGGGCCACGGCAGATACCAGTGCAAACACCAGGAACTGCAGCGGCAGCGAGGCGGTAAACAGGCTGACGATGAGCGCCACAGCCGCTCCCACGGCAAACCAGATGGAGATCAGGGCCGTGGTGGCGGCTTCGGCTACCACAAAAACGATCACGGCGATCAACCAGAGAATACTATCCATAACAGCGGGTCCCTCCTTTTGCTGTTTGACATAATTTTAACAGCCTTGCCCTATAAAGTCAATATGCTGTGTTGTAAAATTATAGAAAAGCATGTTTTTCCTCCCGGGGACATCCGCAAGGCTTTTTCTACGTTATGCCTCTCCCCTGCCCCATATGCAGAAAGACCGCCGCCCATCCTGTGCGGATGAGCGGCGGTCCTTTTTACGCAAAATATCAGTAGATCTTGAAGTATCCCACGTTCTGGGGCTGGTTATCCTCCACCAGGATGGTAAAGCCACCGGGGTTGACCTCGGCAGATTTGCCGAAAGCCTGGGTGCACAGCAGGTGCGGGCCGCGGTTGAGGATGATCTCGGCGGTCTGGGTCTTGCCCACACGGCGGAAGTGCAGCACATCCCCTTCTGCCTGCACCAGTTCCATGCGGCCGCCATTGAAAGCGTCGCAGTCCCGGCGCAGGGCGGCCAGGTTGGCCAGGGGGCCGCGCAGCCGTTTTTCGGTGCTGTTCCAGTCATAGAACGCCCGGTTGAAGGGGTCACGATAGCCCGGCATGGCGATCTCGTCGCCATAGTAGACACAGGGCACACCGGGAAGAGTATAGATCAGGGCATAGGCCAGCAGCAGGCGGCGGATGGCGTCATCCATACGGGCGGCAGGAATCCGCCGGCCACTCTGCCAGAAACGGTCACGGCCGTTGGCGGGTTCATCCGCAATGGCGGTGATGGCACGCTCGGTGTCATGGGTGGACAGAAAGTTCATGGCGCAGTCCAGAGCCGGAGCCGGGTAGTTCTCGCAGATGGAGAGGATGCGGTCGGCCACCTCCCCCGCTTCGGCGCCGCAGACAAAGTCGATGGCGGCATTGCGGAAGGGATAGTTCATGGTGGTGTCCAGACCATGGCCACGCAGGTAGGTACGGCGATGGCCGAAACCTTCCTTGGTGGTGGCGTCCTCCCACACTTCCCCGATGAGCAGCTTGTCTTCGCCGTGGGATTTGACGGCGGCGCGGATCTTCTCGATGAAATCGTCCGGCAGTTCGTCGGCCACATCCAGGCGGAACCCGGAAGCCCCCAGTTTCAGCCAGGTATCGATAACACCGCCCTCGCCGCAGACGAATTCCACATAGGAAGGAGAATCTTCCTGCACCTCGGGCAGGGTCTCGAACCCCTACCAGCTGCGGTAGCCGCACCGGTAGCCGGAGTCGAAGTCGTACCAGCTGCGGTAGGGAGAGTGACGGTCACGGTAAGCGCCGCCGGGGCCGTAACGGCCTTCCCGGTTGAAGTAGCGGGAATCCGAGCCGGTATGGCTGAACACACCGTCCAGAATGATGCGGATGCCGCAGCGCCGGGCTTCGTTGCACAGTTCGGCAAAATCCCGGTTGGTTCCCAGCAGCGGGTCGGCTTTCAGATAGTCGGCTGTGTTGTAGCGGTGGTTGGAGTGGGCCTCAAAAATGGGGTTGAGGTAGATGCAGGCCATCCCCATCCGCTGCAGATAGGGCAGCTTCTGGCGGATGCCCGCAAAGTCGCCGCCATAATAGTCCATGTTCAGATAGCCTTCCGGCTGTTCGGTGGGCCAGAAGTAGGGCTCGCCGGTCTTGTCCGGACGATAAATGCGGTCTGCAAAGGGCATGGGCTTGTTGGGCACACCCTCGCAGAAGCGGTCCGGAAAAATCTGGTACATAGTGCCGTTCTTGATCCAGTCCGGGGTCCGGAAATCCGGCTCGTAGACGGTCAGCTGCCAGCAGTCCCCTTCTACCCAGGTCAGCTCGCCTTCGGCATTTTTGCCCCGGCAGACCTTGCGGAAGTCGGTGTACAGATCAAAGTAATAGAAGTACAGCCCCGAGGTGGTGGGGGTGACTGTTACCGAAAAATGATTGGCACCCTGATCCTGGCCGGTAAAGTCCATGCGGTAGTGCACCGGGTCCTCCCGGTCCTTGATAAGGACCAGGTGGGGGTCCACATAGCCGTAATCCTGGGGAACATCCAGGCGCAGGGTGACGGCGGTATTGGCCGGGACCGCGCCGAACGGGGTCTTGTACCGGGGCAGGCAGCTGTTGAAAAAGGTATGCGACATAGAAAATTCGTCCGTCCCTTCGGGGTGAGTTTACCCGAAAAGACCGCCGCACAAATGGGCGGCGGTCAGTTCCGGAAAGTTCAGTTTACGGGCGGCTCAGCGAACCGGAGAAGCGCCCCAGATATCGCGGGCGTAGTCCATCACAGAACGGTCGGCAGAGAAGATACCGGCGTTGGCGATGTTCATCAGGCTCATGCGGTTCCAGGTCTCGCGGTCACGATACAGCTGCTGCACAGTGGCCTGGGCACGGCGGTAATCCTTGAAGTCCGCCATGACCATATAGGGGTCGCTGTTGCGCAGGTTGCTGGTGATCTCGGTGAAGTTTTCGCCGTTCCAGCCCTTTTCCAGCAGGTCCAGCACCGCCATGGCGATGTTGTCGTCGGCGATGTAGGCCTGGGGATGATAGCCCATGCCCTTCAGGGCGTTGACTTCGGGAGTCAGCATACCGAAGATGATCTCGTTTTCATGGCCGGCAGCGTCGGCGATCTCCACGTTGGCGCCGTCCAGGGTGCCCAGGGTGATGGCGCCGTTGAGCATGAACTTCATGTTGCCGGTGCCGGAAGCCTCGGTGCCGGCCAGAGAGATCTGCTCAGACACTTCGGAGGCGGGCATCAGCTGCTCGGACAGGGTGACGCAGTAGTCTTCCAGATAGACGATGCGCAGCTTGCCGCGGACAGCGGGATCGGAGTCGATGAGCTGGCCCAGCTTGCAGATCATGCGGATCATCTGCTTGGCCATATAGTAGCCGGG
>CALXHS010000111.1 GCA_944388165.1 uncultured Gemmiger sp.
AAAAAGCGACGGAAAAACCGCCACCGTTTCGAGGCGGTGGACGCCGACCAGGGCTGCGGCCCTGGACCCGGGGAGTGCGGCCACCTAACGACGGCCTACTCAGGCCCTGGGGGGCCTGAGCAAGGAAGAGATTTAAATGGCGTTGCCGGAAGTCTCTGCTCAGCAGCCGTTACCGGGAAATGGTTTTAAAAGTTTTTCCTTGTTCACCGGCCCCAGGCCGGTGAATAGGCCGTCGCAAGGTGGCCGCATCTTGGGGTCCGGGGCCGCAGCCCCGGCCGGCGGCCGCCGCATCGGAACGGCGGGACTTTTCGCTTCCTTTTGGTCACAAAAGGAAGGACTGAACGGCTGCCTGCCGTTCCCCCGTCAGCCTGAAACAAAAAAAGAAAGCCCCAAACGGCAAACTGTCGTTACCCAGTTAAGTCCTTTCCCCCACCCTTCAAATGTGCTATAATAAATCCCAATCACCCGCAACCATCCACCCGGCCTTTCCGGCCGTAGCCATACAGGAGGAACATCCATGAAAATCCCTGCCAAAGGCTTTACCCACGGCGGCAAATTCCATGCCGACGACGTGTTCTCCACCGCCCTGCTCCAGATCGTCCGCCCCGACATCCAGATCACCCGGGGCTTCACCGTGCCGGACAACTTCAACGGCATCGTGTTCGACATCGGCGGCGGCATGTTCGACCACCACAGCGAACCCCGGGAAAGCCGTCCCAACGGCATCCCCTACGCCGCTTTCGGCCTGCTGTGGCGGCTGCTGGGTCCCGGTCTGGTGGGCGAACACCAGGCCCGCCTGCTGGATGAAAACTTTGTCCAGCCGCTGGACCTCAACGACAATACCGGCGAACCCAACTCCCTGGCCGACGCCATCGGCTCCTTCAACCCGGTGTGGGACTCCAAGGACGATCCCGACGAATGTTTCTGGCGGGCGGTGGCCGTGGCTTCTCAGGTGCTGAAAAACGAGATCGCCGCCGCCAACGCCGTCAACCGTGCCGACGAGACCGTCCAGCGGGCCTGGAAGGCATCCAAGGACGGCATCGTGGTGCTGCCTGCCTACATGCCCTGGAAAAACGGCCTGTACAAGACCGACGCCATCTTTGTGGTGTATCCCAGCCAGCGCGGCGGGTACAGCGCCCAATGCGTCACCGACTACAAGACCCGCCGCAGCAAGGTCCCCTTCCCTCCCGCCTGGGCGGGCCAGCCGGAAGAGGTCCTGCGCCAGAAAAGCGGCCTGGGCCTGCGGTTCTGCCATCCCAGCCGGTTCCTGGTCACCGCCGATGACAAGGACCAGGCCGTGGAGGCCTGCCGCCGCGCTCTGCGTGCCGCCGGAAGGCCGGTGAGCGAATGAACCCCTATCTGCACACTGACCCGCCCCGGGGCGAAGCCCCCAGCACCGCCGACCGCCGCGCAACCGACGCCCCCGCCGCCTGGGCCTACATGGTCCGCTGCGGCGACGGCAGCCTGTATTCCGGCTGGACCAACGACCTGGCCCGCCGCCTGCGCAGCCACGCCGGGGGCACCGGCGCCCGCTACACCCGCATGAAAGGCGGGGCCAAGCTGGCCTATGCCGAGCGCTGCGCCGACAAAAGCGCCGCCCTGCGCCGGGAAGCGGCCCTGAAAAAGCTCTCCCGCGCCGAAAAAGAAGCCCTGGCCGAAGCCTGGGCCGCCGAGAACAGGATCACCGTCCGCCTGGCCGATGAATCCGATGCCGCCGCGGTGGTGGAACTGTATAACTGGTACGTCATCCACTCCACCGCCACCTTCCAGTACGACCCTTCCACCCTGGAAGAGATGCAGGAAAACATCCGGGGCGTGCTGGCCCGCGCCCCCTTCCTGGTGGCGGAGGACGCCCGGGGCCGCCTGTGCGGCTATGCCTGCGCCCATCCCCTGCATCCCCGGGCCGCCTACGGCTGGTGCGTGGAAACCACCATCTACTGCCACCCCCATTGCATGGGCCAGGGTGTGGGCGGCAAACTCTACCGTCCCCTGCTGGCAATGCTCAAGGCCCAGGGATACCGGGCCGCCGCTGCCCTGGTCACCCACCCAAACCCCGAAAGCGAAGCCTTCCACAAGGCCCTGGGCTTTCACAAGGCGGGGGTGCAGCCCCGGTCGGGGTACAAGTTCGGCCGCTGGCTGGACGTGCAGACCTGGTGGCTGGACTTGTGCGACACCCCTAACGAGGATGAACCCGCCCCCGTCCGCCTGGGCCTGCCCCCGGAGGAAGTGCGCGCCATTCTGGAAAAATACAAATAATGAAACGCCCCGCCCCCTGCCAGGATTTTACACATTCCGGCAGCGGCGGGGCGTTCATCGTGTTGAGATTTTCTCAACACGATGCAAAAGGGAGAACAGCCCCGCACGGCGTCGCCTGACGGGTCTATTCCCCCTCTTGGACACCCCCTCGACAAAATTTGGCAGAAAATCGCGCACTCGTCGTGCAACTCCTCGCACACAATTTTCTGCCAAATTTCCCTGTCGGTGTCAGGGTCGTCGGCGCATGTCCGCCGACCCTGACAGATTTGAAATGTGTGGATTTGTACCAGGATTTTACACATTCCGGCAGCGGCGGGGCGTTGTAATTTCACAGCCAAGATGTTACTATTATTCTATATATAAGTAAGCATGCGGGCGGTCCCCGCCGCCCGGAACCGGAATAGACAAAAAAGAGGACTGTTATGGAAAAGGACCGCAAGACCGTACACCGCCGCCCGGCCCCCGCCCAGGGACCCGACCCCCGGCGACCGGCTTCTTCCCGGCCGCCCCGCCGCCCCGGCCCCGGGGCTCAGCGCCGCCGCGCCATTTTGCTCTGCGGCATCTGCGTGCTGGCCGTTATCCTGACCATCATCATCGTGGTGCTGGCCGGGCGGGACACCGGACCCAAGGAACCCGCCGTGCCCGACGTGGGCAGCAGCGCCGGTGCCTGGGCCAAAAACGAAAACGGCTATTACTTCAACGACGCAGGCGAGGTCATTCTGCCTGCGGTGAAAAAGGGCATTGACGTGTCCAAATACCAGGGCGAGGTGGACTGGGAAAAGGCCCGGGCCGCCGGCATCGACTTTGCCATTCTGCGCTGCGGTTTTGGCAGCGAGTGGAACGGGGAAGGGGAGTATGCCCAGGATGACGAATACTGGGAACGCAACGCCGACGAATGTACCCGGCTGGGCATCCCCTTCGGCGCCTATCTCTATTCCTATGCCACCACCGAGGAACAGGCCCGCAGCGAAGCCGACCATGTGGCCCGTCTTCTGGGCCTGAAGGCCCCCGACCATGAGGGCCTCACCGACTATACCTCCAAGGTCTACAAACTGGATTATCCCGTCTACTACGACCTGGAAGACAAGGCCATCACCGGCCTTTTCCCGGAAGAGATGGCCAAACTCACCGCCGCCTTCTTCGACCAGCTGGAAAAATGGGGCTACGAAGGGGAACAGGGGGTGTATGCCTCCCTGAACTGGACCCGGGGCCGCCTGATGGATGCCGGATTTGATGAATGGCGGGACAATTTCTGGATCGCCCGTTTCAGCTCCGAACTGGGGTACACAGGCCCTTACACCATGTGGCAGGCCAGCTACACCGAACCCGGGGAAACCTACGGTGTGCAGAGTGAGACGGTGGACATCGACTTCGTCATGGAAGAACTGCTCATCACCGGCATCACCGACGCCAAGGTATCCGGGGCGGCGCCCAGCTTCACCAACGACACCTACACCAACGAACTGTGGATGGGCAACGCCAAGGACAGGGTCACCCTGACCACCGACGCGGTGGCGGAATCCGACGGGGGACAGCGCATCTTCTGGACCTCCAGCGACGAGAAGGTGGCCACCGTGAACAAGAAGGGCGTGGTCACCGCCAAAGCCGCGGGCAGCTGCACCATCACCGCCACCCTGGCCGACGGCCGCCAGAGCGCCGACGTCACCCTGCGGGTGGGGGAGGTGGCTGTGCCCGTCTACGCCACCGGCAACCTGCACGGCTCTACCGATAACGGCACCGTCACCCTGGCGGATGTGGCCGCCCTGGCCTCGGATACCGAAGCCATCCTGCTGGATGCCGGCGGCAGCGTACAGGGCACCGCCAACACCAGCCTCACCGGCGGCATGGATATGACCTCCTCCTTCGCGGCGGCGGGGTATGACCTGCAGGCTTTCGACGGCTACGACCTGGCCTTCGGTTCCGAGCGCCTCATTGAGGACGCCGCCACCGCCAACGGACCTTCTCTGGCTGCCAACCTCCGCGGCACCGAGGGCGCGCCGCTGTTCTACCGCGCCACCTGCTGGAGCCGCAACCGCATCTCCAACGGCATGAACTATACTCTGCAGCGGGCAGGCAAGACCATCGGGTTCTTCTCCCTGGCTTCCACCGGCAACTACGCCCACGCCAACGGCATGTCCGCCGACGACCTGGCCCAGACCGCTTCGGAACAGGTGGCCGCCCTGAAGGCCGCCGGTGCCCAGGCCATCGTCTGTATTGCCGGGCCGGACACCGATGTTTCCGCCATCCTGAACGACCTCAAGACTCTGGGTGTGAACGCGGTGGTCAGCGCCAACGCCACTTCCACCGATACTTCCGGCGGCCTGCCGGTCATCGGGGTGGGCTCCGGTCTGGACGGCATGGGCTCCTTTGAGCTGGTGTTCGATGCCAACGGCGGCGTCAGCGTGCGCAACGCCCAGACCATGCCCGCCGCCACCCTCCAGGCCAACCGGGAATCCCTTTCCGAGGATGCTCACGCCACCTACGATTCCACCACCGAAAGCCTGGCCAAGCTGGCCGCCGGCGACACCGAAGTGGCGGGCCAGACCCTCTTCACCTTTGAGGAGGAGAAAAAGACCATCTCCTTCGGTAACTTTGTGGCGGAAGTCTGGCTGGCCTACGCCGACGGCGACCGGGACAACTGGCAGAGCCTGGAAGAGGGCCTGGCCGACCTGCCCCTCACCGCCGTGGCGGGCGGAGTGACCGCGCCGGAATACGGCGAAGTCACCCGCGGCATGCTGCTGGAAAGCCTGCCTTCCGGCGAGCGGGTGCAGCTGGTCAAGACCACCGCCGAAGCGGTGAACCAGCTGCTGGAAAGCGGCACCGTCACCCAGACCTACGCCGACAGCCTGGTGGCCTATGAGGCCGAGGGCGACGCGCTTCTCATTACCGACACCGCCACCCTGCGCACCCTCAGTGACCAGAATTATACGGTGCTGCGGGATTACGGCGACGCTTTCTGGAATGTGCGCATGAATATCAACGACCGCACCAACAACTTTGCCGAGCCTTTTGTGCTGCCCGAAGCCCCCGCCTACGGTGCGGGCCGGGTGAGCTGAACCCTACAACTCAATATTTCCACAGCAGGAAGGAGCGTTTTGCATGAAACTGACCTTTTTGGGTGCCGACCGTGAAGTGACCGGCAGCTGTACCATGCTGGAGACCGGCGGACACCGCATCCTCATCGACTGCGGCATGGAGCAGGGAAGGGACACCTATGAAAACGCCGACCTGCCCTGCGCCCCCGGGGAGATCGACGCGGTGCTGCTGACCCACGCCCACATCGACCATTCGGGGCGCATTCCTTACCTGTACAAGAACGGATTCACCGGGCCCATCTATTCCACCGACGCCACCATGGACCTGTGCGGCATCATGCTGGAAGACTCCGCCCACATCCAGGAGCAGGAAGCGGAGTGGAAGAACCGCAAAGCCCAGCGCAGCGGCCGGGACATGGTGGAACCGGACTACACGGTGGAAGACGCCATGGCGGTGATGAAGCAGTTCCGCCCCCAGATGTACGGCAAGCGGGTGCCCATTCTGGAGGGAGTGGAAGCCTGCTTCACCGATGTGGGCCATCTGCTGGGCAGTGCGTCCATCAGCCTGTATGTCACCGAGAACGGCAAGACCGAGACCATCGTCTTTTCCGGGGATATCGGCAACCTGAACCAGCCCCTGCTGCGGGACCCCCAGTACCTCACCGACGCGGATTATGTGGTGATGGAATCCACCTACGCCGGGCGCAGCCACGGCCCCAAGCCGGATTATGTGGGGGAACTGGCGGCCATTCTGCAGCGCACCTTTGACCGGGGCGGCAACGTGGTCATTCCCAGCTTTGCGGTGGGCCGCACCCAGGAAATGCTCTATTTCATCCGCCAGATCAAGGCGGAAGGCCGGGTGAAGCACCACGACGGCTTCGAGGTGTATGTGGACAGCCCGCTGGCCAGCAAATCCACCACCATTTTCCGGGAAAACTATTCCGAATGTTACGACGCTGAGGCCCTGGCCCTGGTGAAGCAGGGAGAAAACCCCCTGCAGTTCCCCAATCTGCGCATCAGCGAGACCAAGGAGGACTCGGTGGCCATCAACGCCGACCCCAGCCCCAAGGTCATTCTCTCCGCTTCGGGCATGTGCGATGCCGGACGTATCCGCCATCACCTGAAACACAACCTCTGGCGGGAAGAATGTACCATCCTGTTTGTGGGATACCAGGCGGGCGGGTCCCTGGGCCGCCTGCTGCTGGAAGGCGCCGACGAGGTGAAGCTCTTCGGAGAGACGGTGCAGGTCAACGCGGAAATTGCCCAGATGTCGGGCATGTCCGGCCACGCCGACCACGACGGCCTGATGACCTGGATCCACAGCTTTGCCCCCAAACCGGGGTTTGTCTTTGTGAACCACGGCGAGGACGCCGCCTGCGCCGACTTCGCCAAAGCCCTCCAGCTGGAAGGCTACGCCGCCGAAGCCCCCTACAACGGAAGCGAATATCTGCTGGGCGGGGGACAGGTGCACTGTGTCGCCCCCGGCAACCGGGAAAAGATCGTGCCCAAGGAACCCTCCGCCTCCACGGAGCCGGAAGGCTACAAGTCCCGCCGTGCCGCCGCTGCCTACGAACGGCTGGTCAACATGGGCAAGCGGCTCATGGTGGTCATCGAACACAACCGCGGCGGCGCCAACAAGGATCTGGCACGGTTTGCCAGCCAGATCGCTTCGTTGTGTGATAAGTGGGACAGATGATCTTGGCAGATAGCCGTCTTTTTGTTTCTTGCTTCTTGGCAGACGGCTGCTTGCCGGATGGTTGTTCCTTTTTGGCGTCAAAAAGGAACCGAAAAACCGCCACCGTTTCGAGGCGGTGGACGCCGACCAGGGCTGCGGCCCTGGACCCGGGGAGTGCGGCCACCTTACGACGGCCTATTCACCGGGCTGGGGCCCGGTGAACAAGGTAGTGTTTTAATACCATTTCCCGGAAACGGGTAAAACCGCAAACTTTCCCACCCCTCCGCCGCTGCGCGGCACCTCCCCTTGCACAGGGGAGGCTTATGGGTAGCGGCATTTAAATCCATTCCTTACTCAGGCCCCCCAGGGCCTGAGTAGGCCGTCGTAAGGTGGCCGCATCTTGGGGTCTGGGGCCGCAGCCCCAGCCGGCGGCCGCCGCATCGGAACGGCGGGACTTTTCGCTTCCTTTTGGTCACAAAAGGAAGGAGCCAACGGCTGACTGCCGTTTACCCCGGCATCCACCGCCTTGAAACGGCGGACCTTTTTC
>CALXHS010000112.1 GCA_944388165.1 uncultured Gemmiger sp.
CTGACGTATTCGTCCTTCATCTGCTTGGCCTGGTCCTCCGCCGCATTGAAGGCGCGGTCCAGGTCGTTGGAGATATATACCTTTTCGGGGTCGCGGCCGCTGCCGGTCACATGGGGCAGAGCGGCGACCTTATCGATGGCGGCGGCCAGGAAGTTCCCCGGCTCCACCCCCATCTTGGTCAGCAGCTGCGGGATCAGGCCTTCTTCCTGCTGGCACAGGGCGGCAAGCAGATGTTCCTGCTCGATAGCCTGGTTCTGATATTCCACCGCCAGACGCTGGGCGGCCTGGATGGCCTGCACGGTCTTTTGGGTGCATTGATTGATGTTCATAGGGCAAACCTCCTTCACAGCTTGCGTTGTGATCTATTAGCAAACGAACGTTTAAAGTGCTTTCCGTTTCAGTGCGGCAGGCAGGCAATGGTCTCTTTTCTATACTTTCCCTGGTGGAATCCACCCGCGGCGCTGTTTCCGGTTTTGAATTAGCACTCTCAACCTTCGACTGCTAATATTGTAGCACATTCCCTAATAAAGTCAACGGGGAAAATTGAAAATTATTTGTGAACGCCTGCAGGGGCGGATTTGCGGCCAAACCTTGCAATCCTGACCGCAACACGGTACAATAAAATAAGTATCTTGCCGCGCCGCTAAAGCGTGATCATAGAGGGAGGTTACCTTATTATGGAAAAGCGTTCCATCAATACCATCTGCGTACAGGGGGGCTATACCCCCGGCAACGGCGAACCCCGCCAGATTCCCATCATCCAGAGCACTACCTTTAAATATGACACCTCCGAGGAGATGGGCAAGCTGTTTGACCTGGAGGCCAGCGGCTATTTCTACTCCCGTCTGCAGAACCCCACCTGCGATATGGTGGCCGCCAAGATCGCCCAGCTGGAAGGCGGCACCGCTGCCATGCTGACCAGCTCCGGCCAGGCCGCCAACTTCTTCGCCCTGTTCAATATCTGCAACGCGGGCGACCACATCGTGTCCTCCAGCTCCATTTACGGCGGCACCTTCAACCTGATCGCCGTGACCATGGCCAAGATGGGCATTGAAGCCACCTTCGTGGACCCGGACTGCAGCGATGAAGAGCTGGAAGCAGCCTTCCGCCCCAACACCAAGGCGGTCTTCGGCGAGACCATCGCCAACCCTGCCCTGACCGTGCTGGACATTGAACGCTTTGCCAAGGCGGCCCACGCCCACGGCGTGCCCCTGATCGTGGACAACACCTTCCCCACCCCCATCGGCTGCCGTCCCATCGAATGGGGCGCCGACATCGTGACCCATTCCACCACCAAGTACATGGACGGCCACGGCGGCTGCATCGGCGGCGCCATTGTGGACAGCGGCAACTTTGACTGGATGGCCCATGCGGAAAAGTTCCCCGGCCTGACCACCCCCGACGACAGCTACCACGGCATCACCTATGCCGAGCGTTTCGGCAAGGAAGGCGCCTTCATCACCAAGTGCACCGCCCAGCTCATGCGTGACTTCGGCTGCACCCAGAGCCCCATCAGCGCCTACATGCTGAACCTGGGCCTGGAAAGCCTGCATGTGCGCATGGCCCGTCACTGCGAGAACGGCCAGGCCGTGGCTGAGTTCCTGGTCAACCATCCCAAGATCGCCTATGTGGATTACTGCGGCCTGCCCGGCAACAAGTATTACGAGCGCGCCCAAAAGTATCTGCCCAACGGTTCCTGCGGCGTGGTCAGCTTCGGCATCAAGGGCGGCCGTGACGCCGCCGCGGCCTTCATGGGCTACCTGAAAGTGGCTGCCATCGAGACCCACGTGGCCGACGCCCGCACCTGCTGCCTGCACCCCGCGAGCACCACCCACCGCCAGATGAACGACGAGCAGCTGGCCGCCGCCGGTGTGCGCCCCGACCTGGTCCGCATGAGCTGCGGTCTGGAGGACAAAGCCGACCTGATCGCGGACATCGCCCAGGCCCTGGACAAAATCTGACTGACAAAGGGAGTTGGCCCCCATGCCCCTTATTATTCCCCGTGACCTGCCCGCTTACAGTGCCCTTTCGGAAGAAAACGTCTTTGTGATGCACAAGGAACGGGCCCGCGGGCAGGACATCCGCCCGCTGCGCATCCTGATCCTGAATCTGATGCCCACCAAGATCGTGACCGAGACCCAGCTGGCCCGCCTGCTGGCCAACAGCCCCTTGCAGGTGCAGCTGACCTTTATGCAGACGGCCACTCACAGCACCACCCATACCCCCCAGGAGCATATGCAGGCCTTCTACAAGACCTTTGACGAGATCCGTGACCAGCGCTTTGACGGGCTGATCATCACCGGTGCCCCCATCGAGGATATGGATTACCCCGAAGTGGATTACTGGGACGAGCTGTGCCAGATCATGGAGTACAGCAAGGAGAACGTCTTCTCCACCATTCACCTGTGCTGGGGTGCCCTGGCCGGACTGTACTACCATTACGGCGTGCGCAAGGTCCATCTGCCGGAAAAGATGTTCGGCGTGTTCGAGCATCATGTGGCCCGGCCTTCCAACCCGCTGGTTCGCGGCTTTGACGAGGTGTTCTACGCCCCCCACAGCCGCTGGGCCGGGCTGAACCGGGCAGACATCGATGCCTGCCCCGATCTGCGTATCCTGGCCGAGAGCGACGTGGCCGGTCCCATGCTGCTTTCCACCGAATCGGGACGGCAGATCTTTGTGATCGGCCACCCGGAATACGACAAATACACCCTGGACGCGGAGTATCGCCGGGATGTGGCTGCCGGGCGGGAGATCCATGTGCCGGTGAACTACTACCCCGACGACGATCCCAGCCGGGACCCGCTGTTCCGTTGGCGCGCCCACGGGTATCTTTTGTACACCAACTGGCTGAACTACTATGTGTACCAGAACACCCCCTATGATCTGGGCAACCTGGAGGCTCTCGGTTCCCGCCGGGAGAACGGCCGATGAGCGCCCCCAGAATCAGCGCCTGCATCGTGGCGTACTGTGATTATGAGGAAGTCTGCGCCGCCGTGCGCAGTGTTCTGGCCCACACCCCCGCCCCGGATTTCCGGCTGTTCGTGGTGGACAACGCCAGCCCCGACGGCTGCGGCAAGCAGCTGGCAGCGGAGGATTTCGGAGATGACCGTGTGACGGTGCGCTGCCTGCCGGAAAACGTGGGCTTCGGCCGCGGACACAACTCGGTGATGGAAGAACTGGACAGCGATGTGCATTTCATCCTGAACCCGGATGTGCTTTTGCAGGATGATGTCCTCTCCGGCATGGCTGCCTGGCTGATGGATCACCCCGGGGTGGTCATGGCCACCCCACAGCTGTATTTCCCGGACGGGCGCATCCAGCACCTGCCCCGGCGTAAACCCACCCCCTGGCTGCTGCTGGCCCGTCAGCTGGCAGACCGGATGCCGGGCGGTGTTTTCGCCAAGGCCAACGAACACTACACCATGCAGGATGAAGACCTGAGCGCGCCGCGGCCCATCGAGTTCTGCACCGGCAGCTTTGCCGCCCTGCGCTCCGATGTATTCAAAAAGATCGGCGGGTTTGACCCGGAATACTTCATGTATGTGGAGGATGCCGACCTGACCCAGAAAGCCCTGCAGTGCGGGCAGGTGTATCTGCTGCCCCAGTTCCGGGCTGTGCATGCCTGGCACCGCGCCCCCATGCGGGATGCGGGCAAGTTCAAGATGCAGCTGGTGAGCATGGGACGATATTTCCGCAAATGGGGCTGCGGACGGGGCAAGGTGTGAAACATTTTTTCATTTTGCCCTTCAGCGGCAAAAAAGCGCTTGCCAATAACGTCGGCGTATGATATAATAACTAACGTTACCGCGGTTCGGTTCCGGGTGTATGCCCCATATGGGGGACGCCTTGTTGCCCGTTGCTGTGCCGACGGCCAATTTTTGAAAGTGAGGTATTTTCCCATGAGCCAGAAGTCTGCCATTGAAAAGCAGCCCATCATCGCCAAAGCCGCCATCCACGAGGGTGACACCGGTTCTCCGGAAGTTCAGGTCGCTCTGCTGACCGCTCGCATCAATCACCTGACCGAGCACCTGAAGAGCAACAAGAACGACAACCACAGCCGTCGTGGTCTGTTCAAGATGGTCGGCCGCCGCCGTAACCTGCTGGCCTATCTGCAGAAGAAGGACATCAACCGTTACCGCGCCCTGATCGCTGAACTGGGCCTGCGCAAGTAATTCTTGGCAAAACGGGCAGGGCGCACTGCGATGCGCCCTGCCTTTTTCTATTATTTTTCTGGTTCTCTGCACTCCATTTTCCCCAGGACTTGGGCACACCGTGGTTTGTGCAGTAAATCGAGCGCCGCGTCACACCGGGGCGGCGCCGGATTTATTGCTCAAAGCACAGGCGCCTTGGAAATATATCCATGAAGGAGAAAACACTATGGCACTGGAATTTTCTTCCCGCAAAGAGACCTTCCCCAACTACCGCAAGTTCGAAACCACCTTTGCGGGGCGCCCGTTCGTGGTGGAGACCGGCAAGCTGTGCGGTCTGGCCAACGGCAGCGCGATGATCCGCTACGGCGAAACCTGCGTGCTGTGCAACGTGACCATGAGCGAAAAGCCCCGGGACGGCATCGACTTCTTCCCCCTGAGCGTTGAGTTCGAGGAAAAGCTGTACGCCGCCGGCCGCATTCCCGGCAGCTTCATGCGCCGTGAGGGCCGCCCCGGTGAACACGCCATCCTGTCCAGCCGTGTGGTGGACCGTCCCATCCGTCCCCTGTTCCCCAAGGACATGCGCAATGACGTCTGCGTCACCATGACCGTCATGAGCCTGGACCCGGACAACTCCGCCGAGATCGCCGGCATGAACGGCGCTTCCCTGGCCATCGCCATGTCCGACATTCCCTGGAAGGGCCCCATCGCCGGTATCTCCGTTGGTCTGGTGGACGGCGAGATCGTGCTGAACCCCACCAAGGCCCAGCGTGACGTGAGCGACCTGTCCCTGACCCTGGCCGCCAGCATGGACAAGATCGTTATGATCGAAGCCGGCGCCAACGAGGTGGACGAAGCCACCATGATGGCCGCCATCAAGGCTGGCCATGCCGAGATCAAGAAGATGCTGGCCTTCATCAACGGCATCGTGGCCGAGATCGGCAAGCCGAAGATCGAGTTCACCTCCATGGATCTGGACTACGACCTGCTGAAGGAGATCAGCGCCGCCCATCTGGACGAGTTCAAAGCCGCCATGGACACCGACGACAAGAACGTGCGCGACGCCGCCCTGCTGCCCATCATGGACAAGATTGCGGAAGAGCACCCCGACCGGGACGCCGCTCCCCTGGACCTGCTCAGCTACAAGATGCAGAAGTACGTGGTGCGCCGCTGGCTGCTGGATGAAGGCAAGCGCGTGGACGGCCGCGGCATCAACGAGATCCGCCCCCTGAACGCCGAAGTGGGCCTGCTGCCCCGCGTACACGGTTCCGGCCTGTTCACCCGCGGCCAGACCCAGAGCCTGACCATCTGCACCCTGGGTTCCACCCGTGACGCCCAGACCATGGACGACCTGGGCGACATGCCCACCAAGCGCTACATCCACCACTACAACATGCCTCCGTACTCCACCGGCGAGGCCCGCGCTCCCCGCAGCCCCGGCCGCCGCGAGATCGGCCACGGCGCTCTGGCGGAACGCGCTCTGATCCCTGTTCTGCCCTCCATGGAAGAGTTCCCCTACACCATCCGTTGCGTGTCTGAGATCATGTCCTCCAACGGCTCCACCTCTCAGGCTTCCATCTGCGGCTCCACCCTGGCTCTGATGGACGCCGGCGTGCCCATCAAGGCTCCCGTTGCCGGTATCTCCTGCGGCCTGATCACTGAAGGTGACCGCTGGATGACCATGCTGGACATCCAGGGCGTGGAAGACTTCCACGGCGACATGGACTTCAAGGTGGGCGGCACCCGCCGCGGCATCACCGCCATCCAGATGGACATCAAGATCGACGGCCTGACCTATGAGATCGTGGAGGAGGCACTGGAAAAGTGCCGCAAGGGCCGCCTGTATATCCTGGACGAGATCATCAAGCCCTGCATCGCCGAGCCCCGCAAGGAACTGTCCAAGTACGCTCCCAAGATGTTCAGCATGCAGATCCCCGTTGACAAGATCAAGGACGTCATCGGCAAGGGCGGCAAGGTCATTCAGGAAATGTGCGCCAACTTCAACTGCAAGATCGACATTGAGGAGGACGGCCACGTCTTCATTTCTGCCATCGATCTGGACGACGCCAAGCGTGCCATCTCCACCATTAAGACCATTGTGGAAGATCCCGAAGTGGGTGCCATCTACAAGGGCCGCGTGACCCGTCTGATGAACTTCGGCGCCTTTGTTGAAATTGCCCCGGGCAAGGAAGGCCTGGTCCACATCTCCAAGCTGGATGACCACCGCGTGGAACACGTGGAGGATGTTGTGGCTGTGGGCGATCCCATCTATGTCATGGTCACCGACATCGACCAGCAGGGCCGCATCAATCTGTCCCGCAAGGACGCTGTGGCCGCCATCGCCAAGAAGCGTGCCGAGCAGGCCAAGCAGTAATCTGACTGCCCCGCATAACCCGTAGAATCAAACCACCCCCGCGCAGAACGACCGGAAGGCCGCTGCGCGGGGGTGGTTTTTTATATCAGCGTTTTTGGCAGAGAAGGCCGGGCAGGCATCAGAAATAGCTGCCCACGGCGGTGATCTGCCCGGGCAGGTCCGCCCGGTAGTTGGGGGCTTCGGGGTACAGGCTGTTGATGGTCACACCGTTGTCCCCTGTCCGGCCGGTGGAATGGATGTATTCCCCGCCGCCCAGGTACATGGCCACATGCCCCGGGAAATACAGCAGGTCCCCGGCGCGGATCTCGGAGAGGGGGATCTCGTGGATGGGATAATCGTCCTTGATGTGGGCGTCCCTCCAGATGACGATGCCGCACAGCAGATATGCCATGCTGCACAGCCCCGAGCAATCGATGCCCATGGGGGTCTTGCCGCCCCAGCGGTACTGGGTTCCCGCGTACAGGCGGGCGGCAGCGGTCAGGGCCTTGCGCAGTTCCCGGTGGCTCTCGGCACAAGGCTTCTGCCACAGGGTATCCAGGGCACTTTCGCACACATACCCTTTACGGCCATCAGGCAGCTGCACCGGCTGCCAGCCGTCGGCGGCTTCGCCACAAATGGCCAGCCGGGCGCCCCGGGGAATACCGGTCATCACATACGCGCCCTGTACCTTGGGCTCGGCCAGCACATCCACAAAGTTTTTGTGCAGCACGATCTTCTGGGGCAGCGCCATAAAGGCTTCGGCGGCTTCGCCCTGCACCAGGTCTTCCGCCTGTACCCGGCCGGGATAGCCGTAGAAGGTCTTGACGGGCAGGCGGCCCAGTTCGTCGGCCTCCCCGGTGATCTCCACCGGCATGCCCAGCAGGGCTTCGTCGGTGACGCAGGCTTCCCCCGGGTTGGCGGCGCAGGTTGCCGCTTCGTCATACAGCGGGCAGATGGAACGATTGATAATGGCTTGCATAAAGCCCTCCTTGTCGACTGTCAGTCGGCCTTGACCAGAGATTCCCGGTAGCCGTCCAGCTCCTTCTGGTTGCCCAGCACAAAATGGCCGGGTTCGATCTCGCACCACTGGGGCAGGTCCCGGGTGTAATCATGACAGGCCGGGTCGTATACCAGCAGCTTCTTGTTGCGCTCGGCGATGGGGTCCGGCTGAGGAATGGCGGACAGCAGCGCCCGGGTGTAGGGATGCAGCGGATGGGCGAAGAGCTGTTCGCTTTCGGCCAGTTCCACGATATCTCCTTTGTGGATGACGGCGATGCGGTCGCAGATGAACCGCACCACCGAAAGGTCGTGGGCGATGAACAGGTAGGTCAGGCCACGCTCCTTCTGCAACGCGGAAAGCAGGTTGAGCACCTGGGCCCGGATGGACACGTCCAGGGCGGAGATGGGTTCGTCCGCCACGATGAACTTGGGTTCCATGATGAGCGCCCGGGCAATGCCGATGCGCTGGCGCTGGCCGCCGGAAAATTCGTGAGGGAAGCGGGAGGCAAACTCCGGCAGCAGGCCCACATCCGAAAGTGCCTTGTTCACCTTTTCCCGGCGCTCTTCCTCGGTGAGGTGGTGACCGGGGGCATACAGGCCCTCGGAAACGATATAGCCCACCTTGGCGCGCTCGTTCAAAGAGCTCATGGGGTCCTGGAAGATCATCTGGATGTCCCGGGTGACCTGGCGGTCCTCCTGGGGAGTCAGCTTGCCGGAAATGCGGCGGCCGTCGAAACGAATCTCCCCCGCTGCCACCGGGTTGGCCCGGATGATGGCACGGCCGATGGTGGTCTTGCCGGAACCGGATTCCCCCACCAGACCGAAGGTCTCACCCTGGTAAATGTCAAAGGAAACATCCTTCACCGCCACAAAGGGGCGGCGCTTTTTGCCGAACTGCACCCGCACGTGGTCCAGTTCCAGCAGCTTCTTGCGTGTATCAGGCATCGGCGGTCCCCTCCCCTGTCAGTTTCAGTGCGCGGCCCTTTTCCCGCAGGGCGCGGATGTGTTCGGGCGGTTCCACCTTGGGTGCCCGGGGGTCCAGCAGCCAGGTGCGAGCCCGGTGGGTGGGGCTGACCTCAAACATGGGCGGGCGCTTGACGAAGTCGATCTTCAGCGCCTGGGGGTTGCGGGGGGCGAAGGCGTCGCCGTGCACCTCATGGAAGAGGTTGGGCGGGGTGCCTTCGAGGGAATAGAGGGGTTCCCCCTTCACGCCCAGCTGAGGCAGACTGGACAGCAGCGCCCAGGTATAGGGGTGGCGGGGGTCATAGAACACCTCAGCGCAGCGGCCCACCTCTACGATGTCACCGGCGTACATGACGGCGATGCGGTCGGCCACGTTAGCCACCACGCCCAGGTCGTGGGTGATGTAAATGGTGGTCAGGTTGTATTTCTTCTGCATGTTCTTGATGAGCCCCAAAATCTGGGCCTGGATGGTCACGTCCAGGGCGGTGGTGGGCTCGTCGCAGATGAGGATTTTGGGTCGGCAGGCCATGGCAATGGCAATGACCGCGCGCTGGCGCATGCCGCCGGAGAATTCATGAGGATACTGTTTGGCGCGGCGCTGGGGTTCGGGGATGCCCACTTCCGCCAGCAGCTCACAGACGGCAGCATCCGCCGCGGCGCCCCGCAGGTTCCGGTGGAGTTCCAGGGCTTCCTTGATCTGCCAGCCGATTGTCTTGAGGGGGTTCAGGCTGGTCATAGGGTCCTGGAGAACCATGGCGATCTCCCGGCCGCGGATGGCCTGCCATTGCTTGTCGTCGGTGAAGGCGGCCAGGTCCTGCCCGTTGTACAAAATCTTGCCGCTTTCGATATACCCGTTCTGGTCGTTGAGCCCCATGAGGGTCTTGACCAGAACGCTTTTGCCGGAACCGGATTCCCCCACAATGGCCAGGCTTTCACCCTTGTACACATCCAGGGAGATGCCCCGGATGGCGTGGAGGGTCTGCCCCCGCAGAGTGAACTTGAAGTTGAGGTCCTGCACCGAAAGAAGGACCGTATCATTTTGCTGCATACCTGCGTCCTCCTTACACATGATTCTTGGGGTCGGCGGCATCCGCGAAGGCGTTGCCGACCACGTACAGGCTGATGGTGATGAGGGCCAGCACCGCCGTGGGGAAAAGCAACTGGTAGCGCAGGCTGGGCTGGCTCATGAGCAAGCGGCCCGCCTGGACCAGGTTGCCCAGGGACGGGATATCGGTGGGCAGGCCGATGCCGATATAGGTGACAAAAACTTCGTTGCCGATAGCGGCGGGAATGGCCAGGGACATGCGAAGGGCAATGACCGAAACCAGATAGGGCAGCAGGTTCTTGGTAACGATGCGGCCGGTGGTGGTGCCCAGGCAGCGGGAAGCCAGGTTGTAGTCCCGGTCCCGGATAATGACGATCTGGTTGCGGATGAACCGTGCCATGCCCAGCCAGCCGGTGAGGCACAAAGCGAAGATGATGGTGCCCACACCGGGGTTCATGATGTAGGAAACCAGGATCAGGACCAGGGTCTGGGGGACGTTATCAAAGATGTTGTACAGCTCAGTAAAGAAGGTGTCCAGCTTGCGCACATACCCCCACAGCACACCGATGAAGGTGCCGAAGAGGGCTTCAAAGCAGGCCACCGCCAGACCGATGCCCAGGGAGGTGCGGGTGCCCGCCCAGGTGCGGGCCCACAAGTCCTGGCCGATGGAGTTGGTGCCGAACCAGAACTCGGAGTCCGGGGCACGGTTGATGATCTGCACCCCGGTGGCGGGGTCATTGTTGATGGTCTTGGGGTCGTGCTGGCCAGGCAGCAAAGGCTGGATAAAGGTAAAGGCAACCACCACTACGATGACGCAGAGGAAGAACACCGCCACCTTGTTTTTGAAGAAGGCGCGCAGGGTGGCACCCCAGTAAGAATAGTTGGAATATCCGCCCCGTTCTGCCCGGGAATGGTCAAAGTCCGCGGGGGTAAACAGTTCCTCCTCCGGCAGGTCCGCATAGGCGGCCGTGGGGTCGGTCTGTTTTTTCAGGTCTTCGTTCAATGCCGCTTCCAGCTGTGCGGCTTTCATGCTGCGGAATGTCATCAGCGCGCCCCCTCCTTTGCAGTGAAACTGATCCGCGGGTCCACCAGGGCCATGAGCAGGTCACCGAAGAGCAGGCCCAGCACCGACACGGCGGCGTAGATCAGGACCAGCGCCTGCACCATGGTGTTGTCCTGCAGCTTGATGACCTGCACCAGCAGGCCGCCCATGCCGGGGATGGAATACAGGCTTTCCACATACAGGGATCCCATGAGGGTGAACAGGATGGAGTTGGGGATGTACTGCACCAGCGGAACGATGGCGTTGCGGAACACATGGTTGCGGCTGATGCGGGCAGCGGGCACGCCTTTGGCCCGGGCCAAGCGGATGTAATCCTTGTTGGCTTCGTCCACCATATAGCGTCGCAGCCACATGGCATAATAGGCAATGTTGCCGATGGAAAGGGAGAAGATGGGCAGAATCCAGGTGGCGGCGCTGCGGGTGTTGAACAGCATGGAAACCCCCAGCAGTTCACTGCCGTACAGCTGGATCAGCAGGTGGTACACTGCCGAAGGTACCGCCTGCACCACCACAATGAGCACGGTGCCGATCTTGTCCCACACCTTCAGGCGGGTACGGGTGGACCGGGCCATGAGGATACCCAGGGGCAGGCCCGCCGCCAGGGACACCGCAAAGCTGATAAGACCGATCTGGATGGAGACGGGTGCTTTCTGGGCAATGATTTTGGCGATGGAGTAGCCTTCCCGGTACTTGTTGGAGGTGCCCAGATCCCCATGCAGCAGCTGCACAAAGTAATTGAGCACCTGCTTGGGCAGCGGATCAGTCAAGCCGAGCTGCTGCAGCCCGACCTTGATCTGCGCATCGCTGAGTTTGTCAAAATTGTTGAAGTAGCCCTCGATCGGCATCTGGCGCAGCAGCACAAAGACGATGACAATGACAATGCACAAGGTCACCAGCGCGTGCAGCACACGCTTGAGCATGTACTTGGCCAATGGGTCCTTCCCCTTTCCGTGTTAAACTTCTTTTCCGGACCGTAGGTACGGTCTTGCGGCGGAGTCCGTGCTGCCACGGGCCCCGCCGCAAAACCGCACGCGCCGCGCCGGCACAAAATGCACCGGCGCGGCGGGTAAATGCGGTTTTGAAATGGAATTATTCGGCCGCTTCGGCAATGGCCTGGGCACGGGCTTCCTTCCAGGCGGCATAGGCGGTCTCAAATTCTTCCATGCTCATGGAAGTGTCATACAGCTTCTGGTACTTGTAGCGCTGCAGAGCCACGCCATAGGGAGCAAACTCCCCTTCCAGCGGGTTGAGGTCACAGATGATGTACCCGTCGCCGGAAGAAATGCTGAAGGGAATGGCAATGGCATGTTCGATCAGCATGGCTTCGGCTTCGGCAAAAGCAGTGTAGCGGGCAGCGTCGTCATCATAGATGGCCTTGGCTTCCTCCACCTTGGCGGTGTACTCGGCAAACAGGGCCTGGGTAGTGGGATCTTCGCTCAGGTTCCAGTAACCGTAGCTGTTGCCCTCCACAAAGGGTTCGGTCCAGGTCTGGGGATCGGCGTAGTCGGCGCCCCAGTTGCACTTCATCAGGGCGTAGTCGCCGCCGCGGCGCACCGCAGAGAGGAACCCGGTCTCGGGACCGGCCTGGACGATGATGTCGATAAAGTCGGTGCCCAGAACGCCTTCGATCTGCTGTTCCACAACCTGGCATTCCTTATCCCAGTTGGCGGTGCTGGGGTTGTAGGGCATGAGCACCTTGATGGGGAAGGTAGCGCCCGCAGCGGTCAGTTCTGCCTTGGCGGCATCCCGGTACTCCACAGCCTTGGCGGCGTCGAAGCTGTCGCCTGCGGTGTAAGTCGCCAGGGCATCATACTCGGTGTAATCCTTGCCGCCGCCCACTGCAAAGGTTGCGGGGGTGATGGTGTTGTTCAGCAGGTCGGAGGGGTTGTAGGGTTCGCTGACGGTCAGAGCCTTGACCCGGTCCAGAGCTGCCATAACGGCCTTGCGGAAGTTTTCGTTATTGACGGCGATCTTCCAGTTTTCCGGCTCGTACTGCTCATCGAACTGAGGATCGAAGTTGAAGCTGTAGAAGTAGCTGAAGGAAACGTCCGGACGGGAACCGTGGACCAGGCTGGCGGTGCTTTCATCGGCCAGCATGGCATCCAGCAGGTCGGAAGACACGGCGGCATAGTCGCTTTCGTCCGCCTGGTACATGGAAACGCTGACGTTGATGGCTTCGGCATTGTAGATCTGACGCACCTCGTCAATAAAGACATTGTCCTTGTCCCAGTAGCTCTGGTTCTTGGTCAGAACGCGCTCCTGCTGAGGCAGGTAGCTGGACAGGATGAAAGCGCCGTTGTACAGCAGGTTCTCGTTGTCCAGACCAAACTGGTCGCCGCACTCTTCCAGGAAGGGTCCGTACACCGGCATATAAGAGGTGTAGGACAGAACGCTCAGGAAGAAAGGACAGGGCTGATCCAGGGTGTAGACCAGGGTGTAATCATCCACAGCCTGCACGCCGATGCTGTCGGCTTCCACCGGGTCCACCACTTCAATGGGATCACCCGCGTCATCCACAGCATTTTCGCCGGTGGCCAGGCCCAGGGTTTCCAGGGTCAGCAGATAGGCGGTGTAATCGTAGTATGCCTGGGCATTGTGCACCACGGCGCCGGTGGAATACATGTACTGGTTATCCGCCGAGTTGCGGGCATCGTTCACATACTGCGCAGTGGAGACCCAGTCGTTGGCGGTGACGTCGGCAACCTCGTTGCCGTCCTTGTCCACCCACTTCACACCCTGGCGGATGTGGAAGGTCCACTGGGTCATGTCCTCGTTGCTTTCCCAGCTTTCGGCTAGAGACGGGATGATATTGCCGTAGGAGTCGTACTCCACCAGGCAGTCCACCACGTTGGCGCCGATCTGATATTCGTTGGTCAGGCTGGTGGTCAGATAGTTCAGGGTAGTGACCTCGCTGGAATACAGCTCACGGTAGACAACCGCTCCCTCTGCGGTGGTGCTGCCGCTGCTGCCTCCGCAGGCCGCCAGAGACAGGCACATGGCGCCGGAGAGCGCCAGGCAGACGAACTTTTTCGTCATGTTCATATAGTCTCACTCTCTTTCCTTTTTGGCTGGTCAGGCCTTGATGCCGGGCAAGCAGGGAGGTTTCGCCCGATTTTCCCCAAAAAAGACAAAAAGCAAACAAGCCCACATCCATGTGGACACTGTTTGCCCTTGAAATGCCTTGGACCCGTCGACCCTTGGCAGCATCTTTGCGGAAAAAACCGATTGGGTTTAGTATACCAAAGCCGATGGGAAATGTCAATAAAACCCCGTCATGATGCCTTTGGTCACGGCAGGATCATATCAATGCCGGTCTGCAGGGTATCCCGGTCAATGGCGCCCACCGCCCGGGCCACAGCCCCGCCCTCGGCGTCGATGAAGTAGGTGGAAGGCAGCGAGTAGACCGAGTAGGTCAGAGCGGCGTCAGACTGGGTATCATAGTACACAGGGAAGGTATACCCCTGCTCTGCCACAAAGCCGGCAGCAGTGTCCAACGTCTCCCGGGAGCCGTCGGTCATGTTCACCATCAGGAACTGCACATCCTCGCCCAGTTCCTGATAGGCCTGCTCAAAGTCATCCATCTCGCTCTTGCAGGGACCGCACCAGCTGGCCCAGAAGTTGACCACGATCGGCTTGCCGGCAAAGTCGGAGAGATTCACCGCGTTGCCTTCGGCGTCGTAAACCGTGAAGTCCGGTGCGGTGGGGACAGACTCTTGCTCACCATCAGTTTCCTCTTCACCGGCAGCAGGCTCTTCCCCGCTTTCCGCCGGAACCTGCTCCTGGGTCTGGCTTTCTTCCTCCGCCTTTTCCGGGGTAGCGGCAGGAACCGGAGTTTCCTGGGCAGCCAGCAGGGTGTCGGGGGTGTTCCCCGCGCTGAGGTTTTTATACAGCGCCCCCGCCACAGCCAGCAACAGTACAAATCCGGCCAGGCCCAGGATCAATGCAATTTTCTTGTTCATGGTCGTTCCCCTTTCAGCTCAGGAAAGTCAGCAGGCGGCCCAAAAGGCCGGTGGCCATCAGCACACCGATAAGCACCAGAAAGCCGCCGCTGATGCGGTTGATGATCTCGTAATGGCGCTTGATCCAGTCAAAGGCGGATTTCAGCTGGTCGATGAGCAGGGCGCTGGCTACAAAGGGCACGCCCAGGCCCAGAGAGTAGGCCAGCAGCATCCAGACGCCGGTCCACACGCTTCCCTGCTGAGAAGCCAGCAGCAGCGCCGAGCCCAGGAAGGCCCCCACGCAGGGAGTCCAGCCCAGGGAGAAGATCAGGCCGAACAGCACCGAGGAGAAAAAGCCCGGGGTGCGCACGGCAGCGCCGCCAGCCATGCCGCCCCGGAAGAGCTGCACCCGCAGCACCCCCAGGAAGTTGAGCCCGAAGAGGATGACCACCACACCGGAAACGATGTTGACAGCGGTCTGGTGGGACTTGAGGAAACCGCCCACCGTGCCTGCCAGCGCCCCCATGGCCACGAACACCAGGGTGAACCCCAGCACGAAGCCCAGGGCACCGGTTAGGGTCTTGCGGACGCTGCGCTGCCCCCCGGCAAAGTAGGAAACGTAAATGGGAAGCATGGGCAGAAGACAGGGAGAAATGAAGGTGATGATACCTTCCAGGAAGGAGATGAGATATTGCATCTGAGAGATTCCTTTCTGTATGGTAAATGGATTTGACGGAGCGGGTCTTTTTGGCTATACTGGCAGAAAAGGAGGTGACGGGATTGCCGTTTGAGACCTTGTTCCCCGTGTGGGACAAACTGACGCCGGAACAGCAGCGGACGCTGAAAACCGCGGCCACCCTGCGCAAGGCATCCAAAGGCACCGTCGTCCATGACGGCGCGGCGGACTGCCTGGGGTATCTGCTGGTGCGCAGCGGTCAGCTGCGGGCGTACTATCTTTCGGAAGAAGGGCGGGAGATCACCCTCTACCGCCTGTTTGAGCGGGATGCCTGTCTGCTGGCGGCCACCTGCATGATGCCCAGCATCCAGTTCGATGTGACCATCGAAGCGGAAAAGGACAGCGAAATGTATATCGTCGGGCCGGAGACCTACAAAACGGTGATGAAAGAATCCGCCGCCGTGGCCAACTATACCAACGAGATCATGAGCACCCGGCTTTCGGATGTGATGTGGCTGATGGAGCAGGTGCTTTTCCGCAGCTTTGACCGCCGCCTGGCCGGGTTCCTGGTGGAGGAAAGCGAACTGGACGGCACCACCGTGCTGAAAATCACCCACGAAAAAATCGCCAATCACCTGGGCACCGCCCGGGAGGTGGTGACCCGCATGCTGCGGTATTTTCAGGAAGAAGGCATGGTGCACCTGACCCGGGGCACGGTGGAACTGACCGACGTGCCCCGCCTGAAAGCCCTGCAGAACGCATAAGGGCACGCCCCGCAACGGCGGAACGTGCCTTGTGTGCCTGATTTACAGCAGTGCCAGAATGCGTGCCTTGGGCAGCGCCCCCACCGAACGGTTGACTTCCTGGCCGTTCTTGATGACCACCAGGGTGGGGATGCTCATAACGCCGAACTGTGCGGCCAGAGCGGGCTGCTCATCCACGTTGATCTTGCAGACCTTGATGTCGCTGCGCTCGGCGGCGATCTCGTCCAGGATGGGGCCCACCATACGGCAGGGGCCGCACCAGCTGGCCCAGAAGTCCAGCAGAACGGGCTTGTCGCTGTGGAGCACTTCGCTTTCAAAAGTAGCGGTAGTAATATGAAGAACAGACATGGTTAAATCCTCCGTTTGTTTTTTATTTTTCTTGGGGTATCGGGTTTCCCCTTTCGTTATGATACTATAATACCCACTTTTTTGCAAACCTTCCGTAACTATGTCACCAAAGGGGAAAGTCATACCTTCGTCCCCGTTTCCCCGGCAAAATCCACAACTTTTTGCCCGGGGCGCCCAAAAAGATTTTTGCCGCAAAATTTTGTAATTTGTCCACAGATGTGGTACAATCTTTGGTAAACATAGACCCGCTCTGCAAGCCGTCCGGCGCAGAACCGGGAAAGAAAGTATATTGGTTTTGTGAACTGTAAGGAGAATGTTTATGGCGTACTATTTTTCTGAGCCGTCCCGTACCTTTGGCGAGTATCTGCTGGTACCGGGGTATTCTTCTTCCGAATGTGTGCCCACTGCGGTGAGCCTGCGCACCCCGCTGGTCAAGTACCGCAAGGGTCAGGAAGAATGCCCCCTGGAAATGAACATCCCGATGGTTTCTGCCATCATGCAGTCCGTCTCCGGCGAAAAACTGGCCATCGCCTTGGCCAAGCAGGGCGGCGTTTCCTTCATTTACGGTTCTCAGACCATTGAAGAGGAAGCCGATATGGTCCGCCGCGTCAAGGCCTACAAGAAGGGCTTTGTGACCAGCGACTCCAATCTGCCTCCCGAAGCCACCCTGGCCGACGTGCTGGACCTGAAGACCCGCACCGGCCATTCCACCGTGGCCATCACCGAGGACGGCACCCCTCACGGCAAGCTGCTGGGCATCGTCGCTTCTCGCGACTACCGCCTGTCCCGCATGTCCACCGACCTGAAGGTCACCGAGTTCATGACCCCGCTGGACAAGCTGGTCACCGCCCCCGCCACCACCAGCCTGCACGACTGCAACGACATCATCTGGGACAACAAGATCAACTCCCTGCCCCTGATCGATGAAGAAGGCCATCTGCAGTATATGGTCTTCCGTAAGGACTACGACAGCCACAAGGAAAACGTTAACGAACTGCTGGACAACAACAAGAGCTACGTGGTCGGCGCCGGTATCAACACCCGCGACTACGCCGAGCGCGTTCCTGCTTTGGTGGACGCCGGTGTGGATGTGCTGTGCATCGACTCTTCTGAGGGCTTCAGTGAATGGCAGTCCCGCACCATCAGCTGGATCCGTGAGCGTTACGGCGACAGCGTGAAGGTGGGCGCCGGCAACGTGGTCGACCGCGACGGCTTCCTGTTCCTGGCCAAGGCCGGCGCCGACTTCGTCAAGATCGGCATCGGCGGCGGTTCCATCTGCATCACCCGTGAGACCAAGGGCATCGGCCGCGGCCAGGCTACCGCCGTTATCGAGGTTGCCAAGGCCCGCGATGAATATTATGAGCAGACCGGCATCTATATCCCCATCTGCTCCGACGGCGGCATCGTCCACGACTACCACATCACCCTGGCCCTGGCCATGGGCGCCGACTTCGTCATGCTGGGCCGCTACTTCGCCCGCTTTGACGAAAGCCCCACGAACCGTCTGCGCATCAACGGCAACTATGTGAAGGAATACTGGGGCGAAGGCTCCAACCGCGCCCGCAACTGGCAGCGCTACGACCTGGGCGGCGCCCAGAAGCTGAGCTTTGAGGAAGGCGTGGACAGCTACGTGCCTTACGCCGGTCCTCTGGCTGACGGCGTGCAGACCACCCTGTACAAGGTGCGCTCCACCATGTGCAACTGCGGCGCCCTGAACATCCACGAGCTGCAGCAGAAGGCCCGTCTGACCGTGGTTTCCTCCACTTCCATTGTGGAAGGCGGCAGCCACGACGTCATCCTGAAGAACAGCCCCAACAACTGATCTTCCCCATTCTGACAAAGAGGAGCCCCGCTCCGGTCGATGACCGGAGCGAGGCTCCCTTTTTGTTCTTGTATTTTTGTCAGCCGGCAAAGCCCAATTCAATGCTGCCGGAACGGCATTCCGCTTCGATGGAAACGTTCGTGTTCCCCTGACGATGGACTTCCCCGTTGATCTGCTCCCCGTTCACGGTCAGGGTACCGCCCTTGTTCTCGGCTTCCAGGCGGTAGTCGGCGGCCTGGCCCTGCAGGGTGGCGGACACACGGCCGCTCTCCGCTTCCACATCCAGCTGGCGGCTGACGACAACCTGCGTGGACGAAACCGCACCGCGGGCCGCATCCAGAGAGATCTCGTCGGCCGTGAGGGTGGCTGCCGACACA
>CALXHS010000113.1 GCA_944388165.1 uncultured Gemmiger sp.
ACGATGTTCTCACTGGCGATCAGCTCAATGTTCTGGCGCTGGCGCACCAGTTCCCGCTGCATGGCGGCGCCCAGTTCGGGGTCGGCGGCTTCCACAAAGCCGATGGTGTTCATCATGTCCTTGTACATAATTCTCTCCTTTCGCATGTCGCAGTAGACGGGCGGTCACAGGCTGCCCTTGGTGGAAAGCACCCCCTGGATACGGGGGTCCTGGCGGGTGGCGGCGTCCAGGGCCTTGGCAAAGGCCTTGAACAGAGCCTCCAGCTTGTGGTGGTCATTTTCACCGTAAAGCACCTTCAGGTGCAGGTTCATGGCTGCCGTGTAGGAAACGGCATAAAAGAATTCCCGGGCCATCTGGGTGTCCATGCCGCCGCAGTTCTGGGAGGCAAAGGCCGCGTCGTAAACAAAATACGGCCGCCCGCCCAGGTCCACGGCGCACAGGGCCAGGGTCTCGTCCATGGGCAGCATGCAGCTGCCGTACCGCACGATACCCGCCTTGTCCCCCAGGGCCTTGGCAATGGCCATACCCAGGGTAATGCCGGTGTCCTCGATGGTGTGGTGACAGTCCACAAACAGGTCGCCCTCACACTTCACGGCCAGATCGAAAAGACCGTGGCGTGCAAACCCGTCCAGCATATGGTCAAAGAACCCGATGCCGGTGTGCAGGTCGGCACGCCCGGTGCCGTCCAGATCGATGGTCACGGTGATACGGGTCTCCCGCGTCTGGCGGGTCACCGTTGCCGTACGTCCCATATACATCCCTCCTCAAAATACAGCGGTCAGGTTTCTTCCTTTTTATGTGCCGGTTCCGGCCAGCGGGTGCCGGGCACAAAGTAATCGGCAAACTTGGTGGGCAGTTCATGGCCCAGACGGGTCACGCCGCCGTACAGGTGCCGGGAACACAGCGCCTTCACCCGGTCGGTATCCTTGTCTGCAATGGCCTGCAGCAGGGCTTCGTGTTCATCCACGATCTGCCCGAAATTCCGGGCTTCCACGAGATCCAGCATGCGGAAGCGGGAATAGCTGTTCTGGTTGGTCTGGATCAGTTCCCACAGCTGGTCCTTGCCGGTGGCGGTGAACCAGTATTCGTGCAGGCAGCCGTCCAGATGATAGAAGGCGTCTGGCGCCGGGTTGGGCTGGGCAATCAGGCGGCGCAGGGCGTTGTTGCGGCCCTTGAGCTGTTCCACCTGTTCCGGGGTGCAGAATTCACAGAAATCCAGCAGCACCGCCGTTTCCACCGCCACCCGCAGATAGATCTGCTGGCTGATGGTGTTGAAATCCAGGCGGGTCACGTGGGTGGATTTGTAGGGGGTGACCTCGATCAGCCCCGCAATGCGCAGTTCCTGCAAGACGCTGCGGATGGGTGTGCGGGAAACGCCGAACTCCTCGCACAGGGCGTTTTCCCGCAATACGGCCCCCGGCTTGCGCTGCAGCGACATGATCTCGCTGTACAGCTGGTTATAGATGTCTCGGCTGGTATAATTCTGTGCCACAAAAAGCGCTCCTGTCCTGGGGTTGGAACCCCTTGGGGTATAGTACAAAATATACCATTCCGGCGCTTTATCGTCAACCCAAAGGGGTTATGCGGGCGTGGCGGCGAAGGCTTTCCCGCAATTTTCGTAGACTGTTTACGATTTAGCAACACATTTTGTATGTGGCCGCGCTACAATAAATGTAAACAGGGCGCACCGCAGGCGAAACGGTGCGCCGCACCGGCATTGCGGGCCGGCTTTTTTCGGAAAGGAAATTATACGCAATGGGCAAGATCATCGGAATCGATTTGGGCACTACCAACAGCTGTGTGGCAGTGGTGGAAGGCGGCCGTCCTGTTGTTATCCCCAACAGCGAAGGCCAGCGAACCACCCCGTCGGTGGTGGCCTTTTCCAAAACAGGCGAACGTCTGGTGGGGGACCCCGCCAAGCGCCAGGCCGTCACCAATGCGGCGCGCACCATCAGCAGCATCAAGCGCAAGATGGGCAGCGACGCCCGCATCCCCATCGACGGCAAATGTTATACACCCCAGGAGATCAGCGCGCTGGTCCTGCAGAAACTGCGGGCGGATGCCGAAGCCTACCTGGGCGAACCTGTGACCGAGGCCGTCATTACGGTGCCGGCCTATTTCAATGACGCACAGCGCCAGGCCACCAAGGATGCCGGGCGCATTGCCGGGCTGAACGTCCGGCGCATCATCAACGAACCCACCGCTGCCGCCCTGGCCTACGGCCTGGACAACGGCAAGGCCCAGACAGTCATGGTGTATGACCTGGGCGGCGGTACCTTTGATGTGTCCCTGATCCAGATCGGGGACGGCATCGTGCAGGTGCTGGCCACCTGCGGCGATAACCACCTGGGCGGCGATGACTTCGACGAGCGTATCGCCAACTGGCTGATGGAAAACTTCCGCACCGAACATGGAGTGGACCTGCACAACGACCCGGTGGCGGTGCAGCGCCTGCGGGAAGAATCGGAAAAGGCCAAGAAGGAACTCTCCAGCGCCCGCCAGGTGGAGATCAACCTTCCCTTCATTGCCACCACTGCCACGGGTCCGCTACATCTGCAGACCACCCTGACCCGGGCCAAATTTGACGAACTGACTTCCGACCTGGTGGAGCGCACCGCACTGCCGGTGAAGAACGCCCTGCGGGATGCAGGGCTGGCCGCCAACGACCTGGACCAGGTGCTGCTGGTGGGCGGTTCCACCCGCATCCCGGCGGTGCAGGCCAAGGTCATGCGGATGGTGGATCTGGACCCCTCCAAGACGCTGAACCCCGACGAGTGCGTGGCACTGGGGGCGGCGGTACAAGGGGGACGCCTGGGCGGCGAAGTGCTGGCCAGCGGCGGCGAAAGCCTGCTGCTGATGGACGTGACCCCCCTGACCCTCTCCATTGAAACGGTGGGCGGCGTGGCTACCCATCTCATTGAGCGCAACTCCACCATTCCCACCCGATTCTCCAAGATCTTCACCACTGCGGCGCCCTTCCAGTCCACCGTGGAGATCAAGGTGCTGCAGGGCGAACGGGAATTTGCCCGGGACAACAAGCTGCTGGGCACCTTTACCCTCAAGGGCATCAAACGTGCCTGGGCGGGCGTGCCCCAGATCGAAGTCACCTTTGACATTGACGCCAACGGCATCGTGACCGTCAGCGCCAAGGATCTGGAGACCGGCAAACACCAGAGCATCACCATCACCGGCACCTCCAACCTCAGCGAGGAAGAGATCCAGCGGGCCATGCGGGACGCCGCCATGTATGCCGGGCAGGACAAGGAGCGCAAGGCTGCTATCGAGGCGCTGAATGCCGCCGAAAGCGCCCTGTACCGGGTGAACACCGCCCTGGGCAGCAAGGCGGGCAAATCCCTGGACCGGGAGACCAAGAGCCGCATCAAGGAAGCGGAAAAAGCCCTGGAAAAGCAGACCCGCCGCAAAAAGGCCGAGACCATGACCCCGGCGGACACCCAGGCGGTGGTCAACGCCCGGGAGGCGCTGGAACAGGTGGCGGCGGTCCTTCTCACTGCATGGGAAACGGAGCAGCGCACCACCAAGCAATAAAACAATAGAAAAAGAGGCTTCCCTCCGAAGGAAAGCCTCTTTTGATTTGTATGGGAAAGGCGCTCACAGGTAGCTGGGCTCTTCCCGCCGCTGTCCCGCCAGAGCGGGGTGGTCCAGAACGGCGCCGGCGCCCAGGGCCACACAGTCCAGGGGCGCTTCGGCAATGTGCACTTCAATGCCGGTCTCATTTTGAATCAGAGTATCCAGGCCGTGGAGCAGAGCGCCGCCGCCGGAAAGCATGATGCCCCGGTCGATGATGTCGCTGGAAAGTTCCGGCGGGGTGCATTCCAGGGTGTCCTTGATGGCGTCCACAATGCGCATCAGGCACTCGCTCATGGCCTCCCGCACTTCCTCGGAACGGATCAGGATGTCCTTGGGCAGGCCGTCCACCAGGTTGCGGCCCTTGATCTCCATGGATGTTTCCGGGTCCTGGGGGCAGGCGGAACCAATTTCCAGCTTGATCTGCTCGGCGGTGCGCTCGCCCACCAGCAGGTTGTATTTCCGCTTGATGAAAGCGATGATGCTCTGGTCCAGGGCGTCACCGGCACAGCGCACGCTGCGGCTGGCCACAATGCCGGAAAGGCTGATCACCGCCACTTCGGCAGTGCCGCCGCCGATATCCACGATCATGCTGCCCACCGGGTCGGTGGTAGGCAGTCCTGCGCCGATGGCGGCGGCCATGGGCTCTTCAATCACCGTGACCTGACGGGCACCGGCCCGGGCGGCAGCCTGGCGCACCGCCCGGCGTTCTACCTCGGTCACGCCGGAAGGCACGCAGATGACCACCCGGGGGCGGGCGAACAGGCTCTTGCCGCAGGCCTGGCGGATAAAACTCTGGAGCATGGCGGCGGTAATGTCGAAGTCGGCGATCACGCCGTCCTTCAGCGGCCGCACCGCCACGATGGAACCCGGAGCACGGCCGATGACGGCCTTGGCTTCGTGGCCCACGCTGCGCACCCGCAGTTCGTCGGTGCGGGTGTCCACGGCTACCACGCTGGGCTCGCGCATGATGATGCCGCGGCCCTTCATGTACACCAGGGTGTTGGCGGTGCCCAGGTCGATGCCTATATCTTTGGTAAACATGTTGTGCAGTCCCTCGCTGATGCAGTGAAAAAATCGGGTCAGAAAATTTGCCATCGTTCTCTCCTTTGTGCCGGGTCCCCGGCACAAAAGTCGGTCACAGCGCCATAAACTGGCTCAACAGCTGTGCCGTTCGGTGGACGGGCAGGCCCATGATGTTGTAATAACATCCCTCGATGCCGCTGCACCACAGCGCAGCATGCCCCTGAATGGCATAGGCCCCCGCTTTGTCGTAGGGTTCCGGTGTGCGGATGTACCGCAGCAGGTCCTCCTCCGCAATGGGGGCAAAATGTACACGGGAAGTCTCCACGCAATAGGCAGCTTTGCCGCCGCCGCAGATACACACGCCGGTATGCACCATGTGGGTGCCGCCGGACAAAGCCCGCAGCATGCGGGCGGCGTCTGCCTCATCGTGGGGCTTGCCGAACACCTCGCCGCCGCATTCCACCACTGTGTCGCAGCCCAGGACCACATCGTCCGGGTGCTGTACCGACACCGCCCGGGCTTTGGCTATGGCCAGCGCCTGGGCCAGATGGGCGGGGGAGTCGGCGGCGATTTTGCTTTCGTCCACGTCGCTGGCGCAGATGGTGAAATTTTTGGTGATCAGGGCAAGCAGTTCCCGGCGCCGGGGGCTGCCGGATGCAAGGATCAAAGACATGGGATGTTTCCTTTCGTTGGCTATTATATAGCGCTGCCGGATAAAATCCTGACGAAATTTAGGTTGCGGGGGCAAAAACAGGGAAGGCTCAGGCCCGCCCGGTGGAACCGAATCCGCCTTCACCCCGGTCGGTGTCGCCCAGGCTCTCGGCGGCCACAAAGTCCGCCTGCCACACCGGCGCGATGCACAGCTGGGCCACCCGCTCGCCGGGAGCGATGGTGTAGGCTTCGGCGCCCAGGTTCACCATGGGGACCTTCAGTTCGCCGCGGTAATCGCTGTCGATCACGCCCACGCCGTTGGCCATGCACAGGCCGTGCTTGATGGAAAGCCCGCTGCGGGCATACACCAGGGCCACACATTCGGGACCGGGCAGCTCAATGGCCAGCCCGGTGGGAACCAGCACCCGCTGCATGGGCTCCACCGTCAGGGGGGCGTCCAGCAGGGCGCACAGATCGGCGGCCGCCGCACCGGCGGTGGCGTAGGCAGGGGCCTTGGCGGCAGGGCTCAGCCGCTTGAATTTCACGGTCTTGCGTTCCATTATGTTCTCCTTTGGTCAGGGGTTCAACCTGTATAGTATAATCCGCGGGTAAACTCGCTGTCAAATCCGCGGCCCGCTGCCAGCATCTCCAAAATCTGGCGCACCCGGTCGGGGGCTTCCAGTGTGAAGGCGGCCAGGGCAATGTCGGCGGGCAGTTCGCCCAGCCGGTCGCCCATGTACAGGGGTACCGGATTGTACACGGTGCGGATACCCGCCATGCTTGGCGCCGAGCAGCGCACGGGAAAATCCCGGCCCTTGCGGTCGCGCAGGCTGCCGCTGCGGGAACAGCCCTTGCAGTCCCGCACGTTCTTCAACGGGCAGGCGCGGGTGAGCATCAGGGGAATGTGCCCATAGCACAAGGCGGCGGTGGGCACACCGGGGGCGATCAGGCTCATGGCGGGCAGGGGCGTTTCGGGATGCACCAGCATCCCTTTCAGGCCCAGTTCCCGCCAGCGGGCGGCGGCCAGGGGGTTGGTCACATTCAGCCCCATGCCGCCGTACCGGGGCAGGGAAGTGGCATAGCGAAGCTGGGCCGGGTTGTTCAGCACAACACCCCGGTATCCCTGGCCTTCGCAGGCCGCCAGGGCGGTTTGGGCGGCGGTTTCACCGGCGCCGAAGCACACCCGGGGCAGCTCCAGCAGGGTGCGGGGGCGCAGCGCTTCCGGCAGTCTGGGGGCTTCCGCCACCGGCAGTACCAGAAATTCCAGCCTGCCTGCCAGATCCACGGGGATCTGGTCGGCCCGCTCGAACCGGGCGGCCAGCTTGGGGCGGCCGGGGCGGCGGGGCGCAAAGCCGGGCAGGGGACAGGGATGCACCGTTTTGGGAGCCGGGGCGCTGCGGAATTCCAGCAGCCGCTCCAGCACATCCCGGCGCAGCTCGTTCCATTCGCTGCCCGGCAAAAAGGCGGTGCGGGCGGCGTCGGGCAGGCGGATGTCCCCCACGCAGAAGGGAGTGCCGCCGGTCTTGGACAGCGCCCGGGCAATGGCCTCGCTCTGGTCTTTCTGGGCAGGCTGGGGCGCGGTACGGCTCACCGAGCGGGCGGTGCGGCCTTCGGCGTCGGCAGCCGTCAGGGCGATGCAATCGGGCAGGACCTCCACCGAGAACTCCACCGGCACCCGGGACAGTTCCCGGCGGAAGAGTTCCCGGGCCTTGGGGGCCGCGGCGCGGGTGGCATCGGCGTCCGCCTGGGTGCGCACGCCGAACATGTTCTTGTCGTTGCGGTTGGTCAGGTACCCGTCGGTGAAGCCGGAACGGGAGAAGATGTCCCGCAGCAGGGCTTCATCGTAGGCTTTGCCCTCCCGGGCGGCCCGGCAGGCGGTCACGGCGGCAGCCGCGTACTCGGGGGTGCGCAGACGGCCTTCGATCTTCACGCTGGCCACGCCTGCGTCCATCAGGGCGGCCATATGGGGCACCAGGTCCATGTCCTTCAGGCTCAGATGGCAGGCGGTGCCGGGCTGGCCGGGGCGCAGGCTCGGGGTGGCGTCAAAGGGCAGACGGCAGGGACCCGCACAGGCGCCGCGGTTGCCGCTGCGCCCGCCCAGGAACGCGCTCATCATGCACTGACCGCTCACCGCCATGCACATGGCACCGTGGATGAACACCTCCACCTCAATGGGGCTGGCCCTGACCACGGCACGGATCTCTTCCAGGGAAAGCTCCCGGGCCAGGATCACCCGGTCGTATCCCATTTCCGCCATCTGGCGGGCGCCTTCGGGGGTGTGAATACTCATCTGGGTGGAGGCGTGCAGGTGCAGTTCGGGGGCGATGGTCCTGACCATCTGCGCCACCGCCAGATCGTCCGCGATCACAGCGTCGGCGCCGGCTTCGGCCACGGCGCGCACCGCGTCGGCCAGTCCGGCCAGTTCGGGACCAAAGACCAGGGTGTTCAGGGTCACGTGGACCTTAACGTTCCGGGCATGACAAAAGCGCACGGCTTCGCGAAGCTCTTCCGGCGTGAAGTTGCCGGCGCTGCGCCGTGCGTTGTATCCGGTCAGACCCAGATAAACAGCATCAGCGCCGCTGTAAACAGCGGCGCTCAGCATTTGTGCATTTCCCGCCGGGGCCAGGATCTCCGGCTGCGGCATCTTGACAGACAGACCCATCAGTTCAGGGACACGTCGCGCAGGTTCAGGCGGCGGCGCAGGTCATCCACCTGCTTGCGCAGGGCGTCGTTTTCCCGGCGCAGCTCTTCGGCGGCCATCTTGGCGGAAGCGGCGTCCTCCAGATAATTCTTGATCTGGCGGCGCATGTTGTCGGCGCTGCCGCTGGCCTTTTCCAGCTCATCGCGATAGATCAGGGCAGTCATCACGGCGGCGGTGGTGATGGACACAGTGTTGGAAGAGGACATCAGTTCGTTCATGTCCAGGTTCAGCCGGTCGGCAAGGTTCTGCATATAGTCTTCGCTCTCGGTGGTGGCGGTGACATAGCTGGAACCGCAGAGATTCAAACGTACTTTAGAAGTAGGCATACTGAAACTCCTTTGCTGCATAAAAATCTTTCTGGAAAATCAGACTCTACGCTATTGTTCACAGGTATACTATATTATAGTATAATTTCGGCCCGAGAAAAAGCCCTTTTGTGTAAAAATGCAAAATTCACGCGATGGGGGCAAAAACCCTTGCTAAAAGGGGAAAATTTTACTATAATAAAAATCAAGTGGTTTGCTGAACAGGTGTCAAACCGCTGATCCAGACCCCAAAAGCCGCCCGCGGACCGGCAGACCGGCCGCCGTAAGGTGCGGTGAAAAACGCCAAATTCTGTAAAAGGAGAGAGTCGTTTTGGTGAAATATACGGAAAAAGAATTTGATAAACTGCTCAAAGACACGCTGATGAGTGAATGCAACGTCACGCTGGACGTGGCCTCGGTGGATCAGATCTACCGCTGCATGGCCGCCATCGTGCGCCAGATCATGTCCGACCAGCAGAAGAAGTTCCAGTCCCGCACCCTGGGCGAAGGTAAGAAGCAGGTTTATTACCTGTGCATGGAATTCCTGATGGGCCGCAGCCTGCGCACCAGCCTGTTCAACCTGGGCCTGAACGAAGTGGCCGAAGCCGTTCTGGAAAAGGCCGGCGTTAATATCGACAGCATCTACAACCAGGAACCCGATGCGGGCCTGGGCAACGGCGGTCTGGGCCGCCTGGCCGCCTGCTATCTGGACGGCATGGCCACCGACTGCATCCCCGGCACCGGTTATTCCATCCTGTATGAATACGGCATCTTCAAGCAGAAGATCGTGGACGGCTGGCAGCAGGAAACTGCCGACAACTGGCTGCCCGGCGGTCAGGTGTGGATCAAGAGCCACCCCGACCAGGCCCAGGAGATCCGTTTTGACGGTCAGGCCATCGAGACCTGGGACGGCGGCTTCCATCATGTGAAGTACGAAAACTACAACAGCGTCATCGCCGTGCCCAACGACATGTACGTGGCCGGTTACGGCACGCCCGGCGTGGCCAAGCTGCGTCTGTGGCAGGCCAAGGCTCCCAGCTTCGACATGAGCAGCTTCAATGCCGGCAACTACAACACCGCCATCAGCCAGAGCGCTTCTGCCGAGCTGATCTCCAAGATCCTGTACCCCAATGATAACCACACCGAGGGCAAGATCCTGCGTCTGCGCCAGCAGTACTTCTTCTCTGCCGCTTCTGTGGCCGACATTATGGGCAACCACCTGAACCAGTACGGCACCCTGGACAACCTGCCCGACAAGGTGGCCATCCAGCTGAACGACACCCATCCCACCCTGGCCATCCCCGAAATGATGCGCATCCTGCTGGATGAATGCTCCTACAGCTGGGATGCCGCCTTCGATATCTGCCGCCGTGTGTTTGCCTACACCAACCACACCGTCATGAGCGAGGCTCTGGAAAAGTGGAACGTGGATATCTTCCGCTCCACCCTGCCCCGTATCTGGCAGATCGTCTGCGAGATGGACCGCCGCTGCCGCGCCGACCTGGAAAAGGTCTTCCCCGGCGACAAGGGCAAGATCGACTATATGGCCATCCTGGGCGATAACCAGGTCCGCATGGCCAACATCTGCGCCTACACCTGCCACTCCATCAACGGCGTTTCCAAGCTGCACAGCGAGATCATCAAGGACAGCGTCTTCCATGACTACTTCCTGTACAAGCCCAAGGCGTTCAAGAACGTCACCAACGGCATCGCTTACCGCCGCTGGCTGCTGTGCGCCAACCCCGGCCTGACCGACCTGCTCAGCGAGAGCATCGGCGACGGCTTCAAGACCGACGCTTCCCAGCTGAAGAAGCTGGAGAAGTTTGCCGCCGACAAGGCTTTCCTGAAGAAGCTGGAGGGCGTCAAGCGTGCCAACAAGGTGAACTTCGCCAACTATCTGGAGCGCGCCACCGGTCAGCTCATCGACCCCGATTCCATCTTCGACTGCCAGGTCAAGCGCATGCACGAGTACAAGCGCCAGCACCTGAACGCCCTGAACAT
>CALXHS010000114.1 GCA_944388165.1 uncultured Gemmiger sp.
TGTCCCGCATCACCGCCCCCACCGAAGGCGAGATCCGCCTGCGGGGCCGGGTGGCCAGCATGCTGGAAGTGGGCACCGGCTTCAACAACGAGATGACCGGCCGGGAAAACATCTATATGAACGGCGCCATCCTGGGCATGACCAAGGCGGAAGTGGACGCCAAGCTGGACCAGATCATCGAATTTTCCGAGTGCGGGGAGTTCATTGATACCCCCGTGAAGCGGTATTCCAGCGGCATGTTCGTCAAGCTGGCCTTTGCGGTGGCCGCTCACCTGGACAGCGAGATCATGGTCATGGACGAGGTCCTGGCCGTGGGCGACATGAAATTCCAGCAGAAATGCCTGGGCAAAATGTCCGACGTGGCCGGGCAGGAAGGGCGCACCGTTCTGTATGTCAGCCACAACATGTCCACCATCCGGCAGCTGTGCACCCGGTGCATCGTGCTGGACAAGGGCAAGGTCATCTTTGACGGCGACGTGGAAAAGGCCATCGCCGTGTATATGGAGACCACCGACGTGAACGTGGTCCACTACGACCTGACCCATGTTTCCCGCATGACCGGCAGCGCCGGCAAGCGGCTGCGGCTGGAGACCCTGGATTTCGTGGACAAGGAATCCAGCGTCTTTGCGGACAACGAGACGGTGCGGGTGCGCATCACCTGGCGGGTGGCGGAACCCTTCTCCGGGGTGAACATGAAGCTGAACCTGCATTTCCGGGATTCCACCCCCGTGGGCATCACCCACCCCGTGGACCTGGGCCCCGCCGAACCGGGCAAGCTCTACACCACCGAATTCACCTTCGACCCCTCTTTGCTGGGCGAGGGCCAGTATTTCTTCTATATCGACGTATTCGACGGGGCGCTGGCCCAGGCCGTCTGCCTGGACAAGCCGGTGACCGAATTCGCCTTTGAGGTCACCAGCGGCGACCTCTCCATGCCCGAATGGGCCGCCGGTTGGGGCCGCATCCACTTCCCGCCGGTGAAGGTGCTGACCTCGGGCGCGGAGGGCTGAGTATGGCAAAGCCCGATCTATACATCTGCCACACCGCCTACCACATGCTCATCGCCCTGGTGCGGGCCATGCGGGCGGGGGGCGGCCAGGCTCTCTGGATGAGCGAACAGATCCCCAACGCCGAGGCCTTGGCGGCTTCCGGTAAGCTGGAGGGCATCTTCTCCGAGGTGACCGTGCTCCACGAATCCCGCTGGCCGGGTGTTGTCACCGGACCGCTGGGGCATTTCCGCAACCGCCGCGCCTACGAAAAGGCCGGGGTGGGCCCCAAACTGGACAAGGACGCCTACGGCGATATCCGCATCAGCAACGACTGGAGCGTGGCCGGGCGGTATCTCCAGGACTGCCGGGCGCCCCATATCCTCTGTGAGGACACGGTGGGCGGCACCCTGGACACCGACCAGCATCTTTTGACCGAACAGCGGGCCGCCCCGGACTTTGCCCGCCGCCCCTATCTCTATTGGGGGGACAGCCGGTTCTGCAAAGCTGTCGAGAGCGAGGACCCGGATCAGTGCACCCTCTTTCCCCGGGAAAAGCTGTGCCAATTCAGCGCCCGGGAACTGCTGGCGGGCCTGACCGATGAAGAAAAGGCTGCGGTGCGGAGGGTGTTTGTCTCCCAGCCTCTGCCCGAGGACCCGGCGGAGTACGCCGAAGCCACCCTGCTTCTGCCCCGCAGCTTTGTGCAGGACGGGCTGATGGACCAGGCGGAACAGGACGCTATTTTCAAAGCGGTGGCCGCAAAATACACCCAAGGGCCCCTTTTCATCAAGACCCATCCCCGGGACGATACCGATTATGCGGCCCTCTTCCCGGAGGCGACGGTGCTGGACCGCACCATGCCCAGCGAGGTGCTGAACTTCTGCCTGCCCGGCAAATTCCGCCGGGCGGTGACGGTGCAGAGCTGGGTGCTGCGTGGCTTTACCGCCGCCGAAGAAAACATCTTCCTTTCTCTGGACGAGGGCAAGGCCCTTGCGTCCCAATCTGACCCAACTGAATAAACGAAAGGTCGCGTTTTATATGAAAACCGTTGCCGTCATTCCCGCCCGCTACCAGAGTTCCCGCATGCCGGGCAAGCCTCTGGCCGATATTCTGGGCAAGCCCATGATCTGGTGGGTATACAACGAAGCCAAGAAGTGCGCCGCCCTGGCCGATGTGGTCATTGCCACCGACGACGAGCGCATCGAAGCCGCCTGCAAGCAGTACGGCATGAACTGCCTGATGACCAGCCCCGACCACGACACCCCCACCGGGCGTATCTGGGAAGTCTCCACCAAGCTGGAAGCCGACTTCTACCTGCAGGTCATGGGGGACGAACCCCTCATCAACGTGAAGGCTTTCGACCTGATTTTGCCGCAGGAACTGCCCGAAGACCCCTATTATGTGGCGGTGCTTACCAACGTGATGGGCCACCCGGCGGACGTGGTGGACTTCTCCAACCAGAAGGTGGTCACCAACGCCGCCCGGGAGATCCTCATGATCTCCCGCAGCCCCATCCCGTACCCCAAAGGCACCCTGGATTTTGAGTACGAGAAGGTCACCGGCATCCAGCTGTACAGCCGTCAGGCCCTGCAGTTCTACCACGACACCCCCAAATCCGCTCTGGAACTGGCGGAAGAAAACGATATGATGCGCTTTATCGAGAACGGGCACAAGGTGCATGCCATCAAGAGCCCCTTCAAGACGGTGAGCGTGGATACCCCCAAGGACCTGGACCTGGTCCGCAAGACCCTTTCCGAAACCACCTGAAAACAACGAGGTACCCTTATATGGCAAACACCAAACTGCTGGACTGCACCCTGCGCGACGGCGGCTATGTGAACAGCTGGCGGTGGGGATTTTCCGCCGCCCGGGACATCATCGCCACCCTCACCCGCGCCGGGGTGGACATCGTGGAAGTGGGCTTTCTGCGCAATGTGGACAAGTACGACCCCGATGTCACCGTCTGCCGCACCATCGAGCAGCTGAACCGTCTGCTGCCCGAAAACACCGGCCACACCATCTATTCCGGCATGGCCATGCGCTCCAACTACGATATCTCTCAGCTGTCCCCCTACGAGGGCCACGGCATCGAGCTTATCCGCATCACCGCCCACGACTACGACATCCGGGAAGGCATGGACTTTGCCCGGGAGGTCAAGGCCCGGGGCTACAAGCTGTCCATCAACCCCATCAACATCATGGGCTATGCGGACAAGGATATCCTGTGGATCCTGGATCAGGTGAATGCCATCCACCCCTGGCAGTTCTCCATCGTGGACACTTTCGGCAGCATGCGCCGCCGGGACCTGGAACGCATTGTCAGCCTGGTGGACCACAACCTGGACCCGGATATCCGGGTGGGGCTGCATCTCCATGAAAACATGGCCCTGAGCTTCTGCCTGGCCCAGGAATTCATCGACAAGCATCTGCTGCGGGACACCACCGTGGACGCCAGCCTGCTGGGCATGGGCCGTATCCCCGGCAACCTGCCCATCGAGCTCATCGCCGACTATATGAACGACACCCTGGGCATGGGCTACGACATCGACGAGCTGATGGACGCCATCCAGGACCACATCGCTCCCATCAAGGGGGAAAGTGCCTGGGGCTATACCCCGGCCTATTTCCTCTCCGCCCGGTACAACCTGCACCGCAACTACGCCGAGCATTTCCTGGGAAAAGGGGACCTGACCAACCGGGACATCAACCACATCCTGGCCGGGCTGGACCGCTCCAAGGCCACCGCCTTTGACGCTGCCTACGCCGACGGACTGTACAAGGAATACCAGAGCCGCCGGGTGGACGATATCGCCGCCCTGGACACCCTGCGGGGGGCTTTCGGGGGCAAGACCGTGCTGGTGCTGGCTCCCGGCGCCACCCTGGCCACCCCGGAAGGCCGGGCTGCCGCGGGCAGCGCCGGGGCGGATGTGGTGGTCTCCGCCAACTTCTGCCCGGATTTCTGCACCCCGGACTATGCCTTCTTCTCCTCCAGCAAGCGGTACGACAAGGTGGACAACCTGCCCTGCCCGGCGGTGCTCACCAGCAACCTGCGCACCGACGAGCCGCTGACGGTGAACTATGACCGCCTGTGCGCCGCCGACGCCCCCGCGTCCAACAGCGTGCTCATGCTGCTGCGTCTGCTGCGGCTGTGCGGGGCCGCCAAGGTGCTGCTGGCCGGTGCCGACGGCTACCGGGAAGGGGAGAACGCCTACGCCGAAGGCCGCATGCACGCCCACACCGACCGGGGCGCGGCCTACAACGCCCAGATGGCGGCGGCGCTGCGGGCCATCCAGGCCGGGGGCCTGCCCATGGACTTTGTCACCCCCAGCGAATACGCCAAACTGATGAATGCCTGATTCCGGGAGAAACTGCCATGATCGAACTGCTGGTGCTGGACGTGGACGGGACCATGACCGACGGCGGCGTGTACTATGACGCCACCGGCAACGAACTGAAAAAATTCGCCATCAAGGACGGGGCGGGCATTGTGACCGCCCGGGCCGCCGGGGTGCGGGTGATGATCTGCACCGGGCGGGAATGCGAGGCGGTGCGCCGCCGCGCCGCCGACCTGCACATCGACTATGTGTTCCAGAACGTGAAGGACAAGGCCGCGTTCCTGGGGGATTTCATGGCCCAACAGGGCCTTGCCCGGGAACAGGTGGCCTACTGCGGCGATGACTGGAACGACCTTTCCGCCATGGCCCTGTGCGGTTTTGTGGCATGCCCTGCCGACGCGGCGGCTGCCGTGGCCGCCCGGGCGGACTTTGTGGGTACCAAAAAGGGCGGCGAAGGCGCGGTGCGGGAAGCCATTGAAGAATTTCTGCGCCGGGAAGGCCGCCTGGAACAGGCCGTAAGCCGGGCTTTCGGCATATCCACGGAAACGGAGAACCCTGTATGACAGGCAAACTGAGCAAATTTTATCGGGCCCACCGGCCCGCCCTGCTGGCTTTGGGGGCGATGCTCCTCTGCCTGGCGGTGGCCGCCGGGCTGTGGCTGGCGGTGGTGCGCCAAAACACCCAGAAAAGCCTTTCCCAGAAGATCAGCGACGACTACACTCTTATGAGCGAGCCCATCGAGGACGGCCAGAGCGTCAGCCAGACCTTCTCCTATGAGGAGGATCTGCTGGCGGTGGCCATGGTCTTCGGCATTTCGGGGGAACAGCCCACCGGCACCCTGGAAGTGACCCTCACCGACGCCGACACCGGGGAGGTGCTGGCCACCTCCTGGGGAGATATGAGCCTCATCGTGCCCGGGCAGTATACCGGCCTGGGTCTGGACAAGGCGGTGTACGGCAAGCTGGGCGGGCATTACTGCCTGACTCTCACCCCCCGCTATACCGGCGCCGGCCGGCTGTGCGTGGGCACTTCCGACGGCACCGCCCTGTGGGAGGAGAGCTATACCTTCGCAGGGGAAGAGCAGGACGCCACCCTCTCCCTCATCGTGACCTACCGCACCATCGGCGGCTTTTTGAACAAATATTTCCTGGGCGTGGCCGCCCTGGCCGCCCTGGCGGTCTTTGTCGGGATGCGCACGGCTCTGCGCCGCCGCATGGCGCTGCACCGGCTGGTGTTTGTGCTGGCGGTGGCCTTCGGCCTTTTGTACAGCGTGGTGCTGCCCCCCTATGCCGCCCCGGATGAAAAATACCACATCAACCAGTCCTTTACCCTGGCCTGCCGCTGGGCCAACTTCTTCAGCGACCACGAGTGGCGGATGGGCAACGTGCCCATCGACATGAGCTACCGCCGGGAAAACGACTTCAACGCCCAGCTCCAGGACGAGAACACCACCGTGTTCAGCTGGCAGGAACTGGCGGAAAACGTCTTTACCCTCAGCCCCGACAGCTACGACAGCCATGTGGAGCTGGCGGAATACCAGACCGACCGCAACCCCACCCTGTATCTGGTGAGCGCGGCGGCGGTGTTCCTGGGATTTCTGCTGCATCTGGGCTTTGTGCCGGTGCTGCTGCTGGGGCGGCTGGCCAATCTGCTGGTCTTTGCGGCGCTGGCATCCCTGGCGGTGCGGTTCGCCCCCTTCGGGCGGCGGGTGTTCGCCGCGGCGGCTCTGCTGCCCATGACCTTGCATCTGGCCGCTTCCTTCAGCCGGGATTCCCTGCTGCTGGGTCTGGCCTTCCTCTTTACCTCTCTGTGCATGCAGGCGGTCTTTGCGGACGAAGGCCGCCCTGTCACCCTGCCCCATCTGCTGGGTATGGGGGCGGCGGGTGTGCTGCTGGCCCCCGCCAAGCTGGTGTATCTGCCTTTGGCGGCGTTGTTCCTGCTCATTCCCGGTGCCCGGCTGGGTGCCCGCGCCCGGTTGAAGAAGGGGGCGTATCTGGCGGCCTGCTGCCTGCTGGCCCTGAGCCTGAACAGCGCCATGCTCACCGGCCTTCTGCACAACGATACCCGGACGGAGGACACCGCCGCTGTCTCTGAGACTACCAACGCCGAACCTACCGCCGTGGTCCACGGGGCACCGGAGGCCGAACAGCCTCCCGAAGAGACCCCCGGCCCGGCGGAGGAAAACACCGACAGCCCCCTGGCTGCCTGGTTTGATGCCATCCCCGCCGAATACCTGGAACACACCCCCGAAGCCTTTGTGCGCCGGGTGTTCTACTGCGGCGGCCTGACCGGGGATGTATCCGATGCGGAGGTGGAATTCTGGGCCCAGGCCCTGGTGGACGGGGACGTGAGCGCCGCCGAACTGGGGCAGAGCTTCTTCTTCAGCCCCAGTGAGATGGAAGAGAGTTCCTTCACCGACGAGGACTTTGTCCGGGCGGTGACCCTGACCTACTACGGGACCCAGCTGGTGAACGACTGGACCTGGAGCGTGCTGCTGGACCAGAGCCGGGTGAACTTGTTCAAGTCCTGCTATACCGAGGATCAGGGCGTTATTGAGCTGGAAGCCTGCGGCGTGACCATCGGCATGGAAGATGCCGAACACTACCCCCTGGACCGGCAGCTGCTGGTCACACGGGTGGAGGAAGCCCGGGCGGTGCGGGCCACCCAGAGTGTGGCCGCCTCCGAGGACCAGGTCACCTACACCCCCGGTTATATCCTGACCCACCTGTCCGACACCATCCTGCTGGTGGTGCGCACCGCTGTGTACAACACCGACGATTATCTGCGGGGTCTGGTGGGCGGTCTTTTGAGCTACAACTCGGTGGAACTGGCCTGGGGCTGGGTGGTGGCCCTTTTCGGACTGCTGGCCTTTGCGGCCCTGCCCGCCCGGCGGGATACCGAATTCGACCGCCTGCCCTCGGGGCATTACCGCGCCTGGTGTGTGGGGGCTGTGCTGGCCTGCTGCGCCCTGGCCCTGGCCGGGTGCATCGTCTGGACCCCCACCTACTACGAGACCGTCTACGGCCTGCAAGGACGTTATCTGCTGCCGGTGCTGCCTCTGGCGCTGCTGGTCTGCGCCCCCCGGCGCATCCTGGCCGCCGACGCCGACACCGCCGCGTCCCAGCTGGTCTGCGGCCTGTGCGCCGTGAACTTCGGTGTGCTGCTGAACATCATGCTGGTCATCATTGCCCGGTGACCTGTTTTTAGGAGGGGCTGCTTTTGACCATCCTGTATTTCTCCGCCCAGTACCTGCCCACCGTGGGCGGGGTGGAGCGCTATACCTGGAACCTGGCCCTGCGTACCGTCCGTGCCGGGCACCGGGCGGTGGTGGTGACCAGCGCCCTGCCCGGGCTGCCGGTCCACGAGACCGACGCCGACGGTATCGAGATCTTCCGCCTGCCGGTGTGGCCGGTGATGAAAGGCCGGTTCCCGGTGGTGCGCCCGGCGGGAATTTCGGCCCTGGGGCGTATCGTCAGGCAGACCAAGCCCGAACTCTGCGTGATCCAGACCCGGATGTACACCCAGAGCGTGCTGGCCGCCCGGGCGGTCAGACGCTGCGGCGTGCCCGCCATCGTCATCGACCATTCCACCGGCTACATGCCGGTGGGGGGCGGCGTGGTGGGCCTGGCCGGGCGGTGGTATGAACACCTGGCCTGCGGCATCATCCGCCGCACCGGGCCGGATTTCTACGGGGTGTCCGCGGCGGTCTGCCGGTGGCTGAACACCTTTGGCATCACCGCCAAAGGCTGCCTGCCCAACGCCGTGGACCCCGACGCCCTGGCGGCGGAAGGGGCACAACAGCCCACCGACTGGCGCCAAGAGCTGGGCCTGGACCCGGACACCCGGCTGGTGGTGTTCGTGGGGCGGCTCATCCCCGAAAAGGGGGCTGTGGACCTGGCCGAAGCGGTGAGGGGCCTGCCCGGTACCGTGCTGGCGGCGGCGGGGGACGGCCCCGACCGCCAGAAGCTGCTGGAACTGGGGGCCAAGGCCCCCGGGGCGCTGGAACACCGCCAGGTGGTGCAGCTGCTGTGCCAGGCGGACGCCTACTGCCTGCCCACCCGGTATGCCGAAGGCTTCCCCACCACCTTGCTGGAAGCGGCGGCCTGCGGCTGCCCCATCCTGTGCACCCCCACCGCCGGTACCGAGGAACTGCTGCCCGGGCCGGAGTACGGCGCCATCCTGGCCGATACCCGTCCCGAGACCATCCGCCAGGCGCTGGCGGACCTGCTGGCTGACCCGGAAGCCGCCCGCCGCAAGGCGGACAACGCCCGGGCCAACCTGTGCGCCCGCTTTACATGGGACGCCGTGTTTGCTAAAATAATGGCGATCGCCCAGGAAAAAACCAAGGAACGGGCCGGGAACTGAACCCCGCCCAAAACAAAGGAGCAACTATGTCAAAACTGCTCATCGTCATCCCCGCCTACAACGAGGAAGCCAACATCGAGCGGGTGGTGAACGACCTGGTCACCAACTACCCCCAATATGATTATGTGGTGGTCAACGACGGCAGCCGGGATCATACCGCCGCCATCTGCCGGGCCAACGGCTATCGACTCATCGATCTGCCGGTGAACCTGGGCCTGGCCGGGGCGTTCCAGACCGGGCTTCGCTATGCGGCGGAAAACGGCTACGACTGTGCCATCCAGCTGGACGCCGACGGCCAGCACAAGCCGGAATACATCGCCGCCATGCTGGAAGAACTGGAAGCCGGGGCGGATATCGTCATCGGCAGCCGGTTCCTTACGGTGAAAAAGCCCAAGACCCTGCGCATGCTGGGCAGCTATATCATCAGCTGGTCCATCCGGCTCACCACCGGCCGGGCCATCTGCGACCCCACCTCCGGCATGCGGCTGTTCAACCGCGCCATGGTGGAGGAATTCGCCCAGAACCTGAACTACGGCCCTGAACCGGATACCATCAGCTACCTCATCAAGAACGGCGCTGTGGTCAAGGAAGTGCAGGTGGAGATGGGCGAGCGCGTGGCGGGCCAGAGTTACCTGACTCTGTACAAGAGCGCCCAGTATATGGTCAAGATGTCCATTTCCATCCTGCTGATCCAGTGGTTCCGCAAGCGGGACACCGAGACCCCCTACCCCGAAAGGAGCCTGTGAGATGTTCGATCAAACCATCATCCGGGTCTGCCTGATCATCGGCAGCCTGGTCACCGCCATCTATGTGCTCATGCGGGTGCGCCGCGCCAAGGTCCAGATCGAGGATACCATCTTCTGGCTGCTGTTCAGCGTGGTGCTGCTGGTGCTGGCCATCTTCCCCGGCATCGCCTACTGGGCGTCCGACCTGCTGGGATTCCAGAGCCCCATCAACTTTGTGTATATCGTCATCATCTTTTTGCTGCTGGCCAAACAGTTTTTCCTGTCCATCCGCATCAGCCAGATGGATTCCCGCCTGCGCATCCTCACCGAACAGGTGGCTCTGGACCGGGAAAAGGTGGAGCGAGAGAAATTGGACCTGTGACCTTGCCAGCCACCGCCGTTTATGGTATACTGACTTAGTATCATCAAAAAATGGAGTTCTGTAACCATATTCCCCAGTGAAAGAAGGTATTCCCATGGCTTTTACCCCTCAGCTGACCTATAAAGGCCGCCCGTTGGTGCGCTGCGGCAACGATATCTACTACGGCAGCATGACCGACCCGTATATCGTCTATCTGCAGATCCTGACCACCAGGAAAGAAAACGGCATCGACGTGGCCGACAAGGTTCACATCGTGCTGCTGTCCACCGATGATTCCAAGCCCCTGCCCGAGCGCATCGCCCGGCAGGCCAACAAGGTGGGGCTGTTCAACGCCCTGTCCTTCGGCGACATCATGCTGCGCGGCCAGCTCAAGGAAAACAAATAAGCAAGACAAACTCCGCCGGAAGCAATGCCTTCCGGCGGTTTTTTTATGCATCGGGGGTTGCATTTTCCTGAAAACGGATGTATAATCATACATGAATCTTGAAAATTTATGCATGAGTATATAAAGGAGCGTTCCCCGATGGAGCATTGCGAACTCAAGGGCCGGAACTTTCTGACCCTGCTGGATTTTACCCCGGCCGAGATCGAAAGCCTGCTGGACCTGGCGGCTGAACTGAAAGCGAAGAAGAAGGCGGGCATCCCCCACGACACCCTGCGGGGCAAAAATGTGGCCCTGATTTTTGAAAAAACTTCCACCCGTACCCGCTGCAGCTTTGAAGTGGCAGCCCATGATCTGGGTATGGGAACCACCTACCTGGACCCCACCGGCAGCCAGATCGGCAAGAAGGAATCCATTGCCGACACCGCCCGGGTGCTGGGTTCGATGTTTGAGGGGATCGAGTACCGGGGCTACGGTCAGTGCATCGTGGAAGAACTGGCCAAGTACGCCGGGGTGCCGGTGTGGAACGGCCTGACCAATGAGTTCCACCCCACCCAGATCCTGGCGGATTTCCTCACCCTGAAAGAGCAGTTCGGCCACCTGAAAGGCCTGACCCTGGCATATATGGGGGATGCCCGCTACAACATGGGCAATTCCCTGATGATCGGCTGCGCCAAGATGGGCCTGCATTTTGTGGCCTGCGCCCCCAAGGCATATTGGCCCGCGCCTGAACTGGTGCAAAAATGCCAGGCCATCGCTGCCGAGACCGGCGCGACCATCACCCTGACCGAAGACACCGACGGCGTCAAAAGTGCAGACGCTGTGTATACGGATGTGTGGGTGAGCATGGGCGAACCGGAGGAGGTCTGGGCACAGCGGATCGAGGCGCTGTCGCCCTACCAGGTGAACGCCGAGCTGATGGCCAAAGCCGGACCCCAGGCGGTGTTCATGCACTGCCTGCCCGCCTACCATGACCACAAGACGGTCATTGGCAAGGAGATGGGCGAAAAGTTCGGCCGTGAGGCCATGGAAGTCACCGATGAGGTATTTGAAGGGCCTCAGTCGGTGGTGTTCCGGGAAGCGGAAAACCGCATGCACACCATCAAAGCGGTGATGGCAGCCACCCTGGGCGGCTGAACCAAACCCTGATTCTGTGCGAAAGCCCGTTCTCTGTGTGCGGCAGGAACGGGCTTTTTTGTATGCCAAAAAACCAAAAGAAAAAGCCGGAACCTTTCCCGAAAAGGAAAAGCTCTGGCTTTGTATTTGAGAAAAATCAGGCGGCTTTGGCTTCGCTGCTCTTGCGGGCGGCGAAGTAGGCGCGCAGAGAGTTGACCACGATGGTCACGCCCAGGGCGATGAGCAGCACGGCCAGGATCAGCTGCAGACCCTCCACCAGGAAGGTGGCGCTGCCGGCCTGATACGCCTTGACCATGGCGATGAGACGCTGCACCAGGGCGGTGAAGGTGACGCAGAGCATGATGATCAGCGGCGGGAACAGCATCTTGTTGCTGCGGCCGGTGACCTTCAGGAAGACGCACAGGGTGACCAGCACCAGGGCGGAGAGCAGCTGGTTGGCGGCGCCGAACAGCGGCCAGATGTTGGCATAGCCGATCTTGGCCAGGATGAAGCCGTACACCAGGGTCACCAGGGTGGACACGTAGGTGTTGCACAGGGCCTTGCGCCAGGGAGCGGCGTGTTCCATGTCCTCCACAGCCAGCAGTTCCTGCAGGCTCATGCGGCCGATGCGGGAAACAGCGTCCAGGCTGGTCAGGGCCAGGGCGGACACGCACATGGTCATGAAGCACTGGGCCACGTAGACGGGCACGCCGAACATCTCAAAGAAACCGGCCACACCGACGCTGAAGATCTGGAAGGGGGTACCGGCGGCGGGGGTGCCGTCAGCGGCGGCAGCCGCACCGGCCACGCACAGGGCCAGAACGGCCAGCAGGCTTTCCAGCACCATGGCGCCGTAGCCGACTTTGAGCATATCCTTTTCGTTGCGAACCGTCTTGGAGGAGGTGCCGCTGGAAACCAGGCTGTGGAAGCCGGACACGGCGCCGCAAGCCACGGTGACGAACAGGATGGGGAACAGATCGCCCAGGCTTTCGTTGTGGAAGCCGGTGTAGGCGGGCAGGTTCATGGTGGGATGGGCTACCACCAGGCCCACTACCGCGCCGGCGATCATGCCGATGAACATGAAGGTGGTCATGGCGTCACGGGGCTGTTTCAGCAGCCACATGGGCAGCACGGCGGTGAAGAAGATGTATACGAAGGTGATGTAGATCCAGGCTTCCTTGCCGGCGATGAGGGGGAAGACCATGCCCAGCGCCAGGGAAGCGATGGTGCAGGCCAGGCCGAACAGGCCCTCTTTCCAGCCGGTCAGGTGCAGACGGCGCTGCACGATGCCGAACAGCATGGCAAAGGCGATGAAGAACAGGGAGATGCTGCCCGCCGCGCCGTTGGTGGTGGCGGCGGCAGCCAGGGCGCCTTCGGCGTCATAGGCGTTGAAGGTGCCGGCCACCATGTCCGCAAAGGCCGCGATGACCAGACCGCAGAACAGCCAGCTGAACAGCAGGAACAGCTTGCGGCCGGTCTTGCCGATGTACTTTTCGATCAGCAGGCCCATGGACTTGCCCTCGTTCTTCACGCTGGCATACAGGGCGCCGAAGTCGGTGACAGCGCCAAAGAATACGCCGCCGATCAGGATCCACAGCAGCACCGGCACCCAGCCGAACACCGCCGCCTGAATGGCGCCGGTGACGGGGCCCGCGCCCGCGATGGAGGAAAACTGATGGCTGAACACCGTCCAGCCGTCGGTGGGAACGTAATCTTTGCCGTCGTTTTTGACAACGGCGGGGGTCTTGGCGTTCTCGTCGATGCCCCAGGTGCGGGCGATCCAGCGGCCGTACAGCACATAGGCCGCAACCAGGCACACAGCCGCGATGAGAACGATCACCAGTGTGTTCATAATAAATCCTTCCTCTTTGTTGGTTTTGGCTTCACCAGTCAAATGCGGCGGCAGGACGTGAAAAAAGCCCCCGCCTTTGCGACCACGGTTCTCCGTGAGATCTGCAAAGACGAAGGCTTGCTGTCCGGATTGTTGGGGGAGCTCGACCCCTGCAGGCTTCCGCGTTACCACTTTGCTTGCCGCTTTCGCACAAAAGCGGCCTCTCTGCCGCAAGGGTTGCCGTGTACCCGGCATTGCCCCCGCGCTCCCCGGTAACGGTGGGATTCCGGCCTGAATTACGCAGCGGTCCCGGCTCTTCCGGCCGGGGATGCGCCTTCACCCAGGCTGCTCGCAGGTGAGAACCCCGTTGCGCCTTGCTGCCGCCTCGCACAACCGGCGGCTTTCTGAAAGCGGTGAGCAATAGGGTCATGTCCTGTTCGTCGCATTTGACTGATGAAACTGCCTATAAATGTAAACCTGTTGCAGCGAAATGTCAATTCAAAGCGCTAAAGTTCGGCAAAAGTGCAAGCGGAACACTGTGGAAAGTCAAAAAAGTTTGGATATTTTGTAAACAAAAACGAATGCTATGTGCAAAACAGGAGAGGGTTTCAAGGATGGGGGGGCAGGAACGGACGGGATAAATCCCGTCCCTACAAAGGAGAGGAAATAACAGATTGCTCGTAAACGGGATGTGCCGCCAGCTCTCCAACCCCTCCGCCACTGCGCGGCACCTCCCCTTTGCACAGGGGGCTTTTAGCTTCTGCTGCCGGGAAATGGTTTTTAATCATTTTCCTTGTTCACCGGGCCCCAGCCCGGTGAATAGGCCGTCGTAAGGTGGCCGCATACCGGTGGGGCAAGGTTTCTCACGCAACCACTGGCCGCTGTTCGCGGCCGACCAATTTCGGAAACAACGCTGCGCGTTGCTTTTTTGCATGGCGTTGTGCGCCATCGGGCGGCATAGCCGCCCGGGC
>CALXHS010000115.1 GCA_944388165.1 uncultured Gemmiger sp.
CATGTCAAAGGCGTGCATGGGCTGGCCGATCTCCAGCATGACGTAGTTGGTGATATCCACCACGTTGGAGATGCTGCGCAGGCCGCACAGCGCCAGCTGACGGCGCATCCACCGGGGAGACTGGCCCGGGGTGATGTTGCGCACATAGTGGCCCATGTAGCGGGGGCACAGGTCGGGGGCTTCCACGGCGATGGACAGGCGCGGGTCCTGATAATCGCTGGTGGTGTATTCGGTGGCGGGCATCGTCAGGGTCTTGCCCAGCACAGCGGCCACTTCCCGGGCGATGCCCAGGATGCTCTGGCAGTCGGAACGGTTGGCCGTGATGGAGATGTCGAAGATATACTCATCCAGGCCCACCACCTTGCGGATGTCGTCGCCGGGGACGGTATCCTTGGGCAGGTCCATCAGGCCGTATACTTCAGCGCCGGGATACAGGTCGTCGTTCAGGCCCAGTTCCTCGCCGGAGCAGAGCATGCCGTTGGACTCGATGCCGCGCAGGGGCTTGGCCTTGATGGTGATGCCGCCGGGCAGAGTGGCGCCGTCGAGGGCGGCGGGGGTGTGCATGCCCACATACACGTTAGGGGCGCCGGTGGAGATCTGGATATCATGGCCGTAGGGGCCGCAGTCCACCTTGCACACATGGAGATGGGTGCCTTCCTGGGGGACGGCTTCGGTGACAACGCCCACCACCACCTTGGAAATTTCGGCGCCCATATAGATCAGTTCTTCCACCTCGAAACCGCAGGAGAAGAGCTTTTCCTGCAGGATCTCGGGGGTAACGTCGATATCGACATATTGTTTCAGCCAGCTGAACGGTACTTTCATGTTTCTTCCTCCCTTAGCCCTTGAACTGCTGCAAGAAGCGCAGGTCGTTTTCAAACATCAGGCCGATGTTGTTGATGCCGTACTTGAGCATGGCGATACGCTCGATGCCGATGCCGAACGCAAAGCCGGAGTACACTTCGGGGTCGATGCCGCAGTTGCGCAGCACATTGTGGTGCACCACACCGGCGCCCAGAACTTCGATCCAGCCGGTGTGCTTGCACAGGCTGCAGCCCTTGCCGCCGCACTCAAAGCAGGGAACGTCCACTTCCACGCTGGGTTCGGTGAAGGGGAAGTAGGAAGGACGCAGACGGGTCTTGACCTCGGGGCCGAAGAGAGCCTGGACGAACTTGTCCAGCATGCCCTGCAAATCGCACAGGGTGATGTTTTTGTCCACCACCAGACCTTCCATCTGATGGAACATGGGGGAATGGGTGGCGTCGGAGTCAGAACGGAAGACGCGGCCGGGCACCAGCACCTTGATGGGCGGGCGCTGGGCGTCCATGACGCGGATCTGGCCGCCGCTGGTCTGGGTGCGCAGCACGATGTCCTCGGCCACATAGAAGGTGTCCTGCATATCCCGGGCGGGATGGTTCTTGGGCACGTTCAGGCGGGTGAAGTTGTGCTCGTCGTCCTCGATCTCGGGGCCTTCGTAGATTTCAAAGCCCATGCCGGAGAAGACGTCGATGATCTCGTTCTTGACCAGGGTGATGGGATGCAGGCAGCCGGTGGGGTTGCCCTTGCCGGGCAGGGTGATGTCCACCGCCTCGGCCTTGTTTCGGGCTTCCAGTTCGGCAGCCTCGATCTGGGCGGACAGGGCTTCGTACACGCCTTCGGCCCAGACCTTGCATTCGTTGATGAGCTTGCCGGCGGCGGGGCGGTCTTCCTTGGCCACATCCCGCAGGCTCTTGGTCAGGCCGGTGACGGCCCCGTTCTTGCTGAGGTATTTCTGCCAGAAGGCGGAAAGTTCCTCTTTGTTGTGCACGGCGTCACGGTCGGCTTCCAGCTGCGCGCGCAGTGCGTTGATCTTTTCCTGCATGGTTCGCACCTCTCCTTTGCTGTGGTTGCGGGACGAAGCAAAATAAAAAAGCTCCGTCCCTGATGTTCTGTCAGGGACGAAGCTGTAAAAAACTCCGCGGTACCACCCGTGTTCCGCCGATCAAGAACGGCGGCACTCTGCGGACACATCCGCTGTGTCCTTCCGCCGTAACGGGGCGGGGCCGTTCCGCACTACTGGGCCCTTGCAGGGCCGTTCCCGCGAACCACTCAGGAGCGAACTTCGGCGCGGGACCCTCGGGGCGGCTTTCAGCCGGTGACCGCCCTCTCTTGTGCCGGATCGTCGTCGCTTACTTTCTCCGTCAGCGTGTTTTGCAAAATAACGCTACTAATTATAGGCGCGGGAATGGGGTTTGTCAAGGCCCGGGGCGGCGCAGGCGGCGTGCCAGCAGAACCGCACCCCAGACCAGCCAGCCCAGGGCACAGCCCAGCAAGGGCGCGATGCACCAAAAACCGGCCAGCACCCAGCCCAGCAGCTGCCCGCCGGTACAGAGCGCAAAGACCAGGGCGGGCACCAGGAACATGGCCGGGGGCAAGGCAAGACGCCAGACGGATCCGGTCATATGGCACACCAGAAGCTGCAGAAAGAAGGCGGGAACAAGGTGGAAGGACAGCAGCAGAAACTGGTGCCAGGGCGAGATATTCAGGGGCAGTTCCAGAAAAGCGGAGCCAAAAATCAGCACATAGGCCACAAGCGCCAGCAGAAAGCACCCCAGCAGAACCAGATCGACCTTGTTTTGTTTCATCATCGGCCCTCTCCCCTGTTGTGCGGGTCGGTTCTGTCAGGACAGGGCCGCGATGGACTGCTGGATACCGGCCTGCTTGTCCTGGGCGGCGGCCAGCTTGCGGCGGGTCTCCTCCACCAGGGCGGCGGGAGCTTTTTCCACAAAGCGGGGGTTATCCAGCTGCTTCTGGAACATGGCGATTTCCTTCTCGTTCTTGGACAGTTCCTTCTGCAGGCGGGCCAGTTCCTTCTCCCGGTCGATGAGCTCCATCATGGGGATGAAGCCGCGGGCAGCCGGGGTGACCACCGTGACCATGCCTTCGGCACCGCCCTCGAACTTGTCGGTGAGGGTCACGTCGGTGGCAAAGGCGAAGCGGGCCAGGTAGACGCTGCCCTTCTCAAAGGCGGCGGGGGCGGAAGTCTCGATGACCATGCTGGTCTTCTTGGACGGCGGCACGTTCATGTCGCTGCGGGTGGCGCGCACAGCCTTGATGTAGTCCATCAGGGTCTCGAAGTCGGCGCTTTCCTCCGGCCAGGTGGGCAGGGTGTCGGCGTTGGGCCAGGACTGGGTCATGATGGTGTCTTCGCGGCCGGGCAGAGCCTGGTAGAGCGCCTCGGTGATGAAGGGCATGAAGGGATGCAGCATGCGCAGGGCGCGGTCCAGCACATACACCAGCACCTTGCGGGCGGTGTCGGCCTGCTGCTCGTCGCCGGAGTTCAGGCGGGACTTGCAGATCTCGATATACCAGTCGCAGTAGATCTCCCAGATGAACTTTTCCACCTTGTCGGCGGCCAGGCCCAGCTCGTACTTTTCCAGGTTGGCGGTGACTTCGGCGGAGACGGCGGCCAGCTCGGACAGCACCCACTTGTCGCTCATGTCCAGCAGGGATTCCTCCGGCATGCCGGGCTGGAAGTCCTCGGGCAGGTTCATCTGCACAAAGCGGGAAGCATTCCACAGCTTGTTGGCAAAGTTGCGGCTGGCGGTGACCTTTTCCTCGCTGTAACGCATGTCGTTGCCGGCGGTGGAGCCCACCACCAGGGTCATGCGCAGGGCGTCGGCGCCGTACTGGTCGATGACTTCCAGCGGGTCGATGCCGTTGCCCAGGCTCTTGGACATCTTGCGGCCCTGGCTGTCGCGCACCAGGCCGTGGATGAGGACGGTGTCGAAGGGAGCCTTGCCGGTGTAGGCCAGGCCGGAGAAGATCATGCGGGAGACCCAGAAACCGATGATGTCGTAACCGGTGACCAGGGCGTTGGTAGGATAGAAGAAGTCCAGATCCTCGGTCTGTTCGGGCCAGCCCAGAGTGGAGAAGGGCCACAGGGCGGAGGAGAACCAGGTATCCAGGGTATCGGGGTCCTGATCCAGGTGAGTGCTGCCGCACTTGGGGCAGACTGCGGGCGCACTCTTGGCCACGATGGTCTCGCCGCAGTCGGCGCAGTACCAGGCCGGGATGCGGTGGCCCCACCACAGCTGGCGGCTGATGCACCAGTCGCGGCTGCCCTTCATCCAGTTGATATAGTTCTTGGTGAAGCGTTCGGGCACGAACTTGATGTCGCCCTTTTCCACCGCCTCGATGGCGGGACCGGCCAGGGGTTCCATCTTGACGAACCACTGCTTGGAGATCATGGGCTCGATGACGGTGTGGCAGCGGTAGCAGGTGCCCACCTCATGGGTCAGGGGCTC
>CALXHS010000116.1 GCA_944388165.1 uncultured Gemmiger sp.
CACGTGGGCCTGCAGGCCCGCCTGATGAGCCAGGCCCTGCGCAAGCTCACCGGCATCATCGGCAAGACCAACACCGTCTGCATCTTCATCAACCAGCTGCGCGAAAAGGTGGGCGTCATCTACGGCAGCCCCGAAGTTACCACCGGCGGCCGCGCCCTGAAATATTACTCCTCCGTGCGTATCGACGTGCGCCGCATCGAAGGCCTGAAGGACTCCAACGGCTCCTTCATCGGCAACCGCACCCGTGCCAAGATCGTCAAGAACAAGGTGGCTCCGCCCTTCCGGGAAGCGGAATTCGACATCATGTTCGGCGAAGGCATCTCCAAAGTGGGCGAGATCATCGACCTGGGCGTCAAGCTGGGCATCGTCCAGAAGAGCGGCGCCTGGTTCAACTACGGCGATGTGCGCCTGGGCCAGGGCCGTGACAACGCTAAGCAGTTCCTGAAAGACAACCCCGCCGTGGCCGACGAGATCGAAAAGCTGGTGCGGGAGAACGCCGACCGCCTGATCGCCGCCGGCAAGAAGGGCACCGTCAAGCCCATTGAGAAGGTAGCCACTCCCGTGGCTGCCGCCCCCGCCGCCGAAGCTGCCCCGGCCACCAAGACCACCGGCAGCGAGGTGGACCTGGACATCATGGTCGATGACTGATGCCGCAGCTGACACAGATATCTGAAACGAAAAAGGGGCGATACGCGCTGTTTTTTGACGGCGAGTTCGCCTTTTCCCTGGATGCGGGCACCTTTGCGGATGCGGACCTGCACCAGGATGATGAGCTGGAACCCTGGCAGATCGAAGAACTGCGCAAGAAGAGCGACACCCGCCGTGCCCTGGATAAGGCCATGGACCTGCTGGCTCTGCGGGACCATGCGGCGGGGGAGCTGTACGACAAACTCTGCCGCAAGTTCGACCCCCACAGCGCCGCCGCCGCTGTGGCCCGGGCGGGGGAGCTGGGCCTGCTCAACGACGAAAGTTTTGCCCGCCGCCGTGCCGCCGAGCTGCTGCGCAAGCGCAAGAGCCGCCGGGAGATCCTGATGGACCTGAACGCCAAAGGCATCGACCGGGACACCGCCGCCGCCGTGGTGGAGGACCTGAGCACGGATGAGGAGGAAGACCCCGACCTGGCCAGCGCCCGGGCGCTGGTGCAGCGGCAGTATGCCTCCAAACTGGCCCAGGGCAAGGGGCCCCAGGTGGCCGCCGCCCTGGCCCGCCGGGGGTTTTCCCATTCGGTCATCCGCACCGTTCTGCGGGAAGCCGGGGACGAGTGAGTCCCCCTCAAATACATGAACAAAAGGAAACACCCATGACCAAGAACATTGCCATCATCTCGCTGGGCTGCCCCAAAAACCAGGTGGACGCCGACGTGTTCTGCCACGCCCTCATCAAGGCCGGGCACCAGACCGTGGCCGACCCGGCTGAGGCGGACGTCATCATCGTCAACACCTGCGGTTTCATCCAGTCCGCCAAGGAAGAGGCCATCGAAAACATCCTGCTGGCCTGCCAGTACAAACAGCAGAATCCTGACCTGAAGGTCATCGTCACCGGCTGCCTGGCCGAGCGGTACAAGCAGCAGATCGCCTCCGAAATGCCGGAAGTGGACGCTGTGGTGGGCATCGGCTCCAATGCGGCTCTGCCCGCCATTGTGGAGCGGGTCTGCGCCGCCGGTGCCGACCGCCTGGAAAGCTACGGCCCCAAGACGGATATGCCTCTGGGCGGCGCCCGGGTCATCTCCACGCCTTCCCATTATGCCTACCTGAAGATCGCCGAAGGCTGCAACAACCGCTGCCGCTACTGCGCCATCCCCATGATCCGCGGCCCGCTGCGCAGCCGTCCCCTGGAGGACTGCGTGGCCGAAGCCCGCTGGCTGGCCGGGGAAGGGGTGCGGGAACTCATCGTGGTGGCCCAGGACCCCACCGCCTACGGCGAGGACTGGGGCAAGCCGGGGTCTGTCTGCGAACTGCTGGACCGTCTGAACGAGATCGACGGCATCCGCTGGATCCGGGTGCTGTACGCCTATCCTGAGCGCATCACCGATGAATTTATTGCCGCCATGGTGCGCAACACCAAGGTGGTGCCTTATCTGGACCTGCCCATCCAGCACTGCGACGACCGGGTCCTGGCGGCCATGAACCGCCGGGGCGGCCGCAAGGAGATCGAGGACGCCATCGCCCGGCTGCGGGCGGCCATCCCCGACCTGACTCTGCGCACCACCCTCATCGCCGGTTTCCCCGGCGAGACCGAGGAGGAGTACGCCGAACTCTGCGACTTCGTCAAGACCGTGCGGTTCGACCGTCTGGGCTGCTTTGCCTACTCGGCGGAGGAGAACACCCCCGCCGCCACCATGGACGGCCAGATCGATGAGGACGTGAAGCAGCGCCGGGCGGAGCACATTATGGAGATCCAGGCCGACATCAGCGCCGCTGCCATGGCCGCCAAGGTGGGCAAGACCCTGGAATGCATCTGCGACGGGGTGGACGACGAGACCGGCATGTACCTGCTGCGCACCAAGGCCGACTGCCCCGAGATCGACGGCAACGTGCTCACCCCCGCCGACACCCCCCTGACCCCCGGCGAATTTTATCGCGTGACCATCACCGACAGCGATACTTATGACCTGTACGGCTATGTGGAAACCGAGGAGGAATAAATCATGAATCTGCCCAACAAACTCACCCTGATGCGCGCAGTTCTGGTTCCCGTGTTTATGGTGTTCGCGGCCTACGGCCGTATCGGCACCGCCGAGTACAACCCCACCGCCCATCTGGTGGCGGGCATCATCTTTGCGGTGGCCAGCTTCACCGATTTCCTGGACGGCTACCTGGCCCGCCGGGATAATCTGGTAACCGACTTCGGCAAGTTCATGGATCCCCTGGCAGACAAGATGCTCACCACTGCAGCTTTCATTTACATGCTGGTGGACGGCCTGTGCTCCCCCGTGGTGCTGGCCGTCATCCTCTTCCGCGAATTTGCGGTGGCCGGTGTGCGGATGATCGCCGCCGGTTCCGGCACCGTTATTGCCGCCAACATGTGGGGCAAGGTCAAGACGGTGCTTCAGATGCTCACCGTGATTTTCTATTACTTCGTGCCCTTCTTCATGGGTCCCACCGACATCATGGCTTTCGGTATCATCACCCAGGTGCTGTGCTGGCTGGTGGCTGTGGTCACGGTGATCTCCGGCGGTATCTATCTGTGGCAGAACCGCAGCTGTTTCATGCAGGCAAAATAAGCCCCTGGCCCTTGCGCCGCCGCGGCGGCGGGGCTATAATGATACAGCAAGGAAGATCCTCAAACTTTCCCGGAAAGGAAGCTCCGTTATGCAGATCTTTAACACCCTGACCCGCCAGAAGGAAGAATTCATCCCCCAGACCCCCGGGGAATACCGCATCTACGTCTGCGGGCCTACGGTCTACAACTATATCCATGTGGGCAACGCCCGCCCCATGATCGTCTTCGACACCCTGCGCCGTTACCTGGAATACCGGGGCAACAAGGTGTATTACGTGTCCAACATCACCGATATTGACGACAAGCTCATCGCCAAGGGCCAGCAGGAGGGCGTCTCCATGCAGGAAGTGGCCCGCAAGTTCGAGGCCGAGTACATCAAGGACTCCGAGGGCCTGAACGTCATGGAACCCACCGTGCGCCCCCGCGCCACCGAGCATATCGGCGAGATCATCAAGATCGTCAAGGACCTGGTGGCCTCCGGCCATGCCTACCCCGCCCGCAACGGCGACGTGTATTTCCGGGTCAAGTCCGACCCCGGCTACGGCAAGCTGAGCCATCTGAATCTGGATGACCTGGAAAGCGGCAACCGCGCCCTGCGCAACCAGATGGATGATGACCTGAAGGAAGACCCGGCAGACTTTGCCGTCTGGAAGGCCGCCAAGTCCGGCGAACCTTACTGGAACAGCCCCTGGGGCCACGGCCGCCCCGGCTGGCACATCGAGTGCAGCGCCATGGCCCGCAAGCACCTGGGCAACACCATCGACCTGCACTGCGGCGGCCAGGACTTGATCTTCCCCCATCACGAGAACGAGATCGCCCAGTCCGAATGCGCCAACGGCTGCACCTTCAGCCGCTACTGGATGCACAACGGCTTTTTGAACATCAACAACCAGAAGATGTCCAAGAGCGCCAACAACTTCTTCACCGTGCGGGAGATCGCCGACAAGTACGGCTATGAGCCTATCCGCTATTTCATGCTCACTGCGGGCTACCGCATGCCGCTGAACTATACCGTGGAACTCATCGAGAGCTGCAAGAGCTCGCTGGAACGGCTGTACACCTGCCGCGACAACCTGGATTTTGCCATCGAACACGCCCACGGCACCGACACCGCTCTGGTGGAGAAGGCCCAGGCCGCCAAGGAAAAGTTCATCACCGCCATGGACGATGACCTGAACACCCCGGATGCCCTGGCTGCCATCTTTGAGTTCGTCAAGGAGATCAACACCCTGTCCGACTCTGCGGACAAGGCCAGCCTGCAGGCTGCAGCCGATATGTTCGACGAACTCACCGGCGTGCTGGGCCTGGTGTACAACCGCAAGACCTCGGCCGTTCCCCAGGAAGTTCTCGACCTGGTGGAAGAGCGCACCGCCGCCAAGAAGGCCAAGGACTTTGCCCGCGCCGACGCCATCCGCGCCCAGCTCACCGAGATGGGCTGGAGCGTGGCCGACACCGCCCAGGGGCCCCAGATCAGCAAACTGTAATCAGAAACCAATATCAGGAATGGGCACCACGGATGCGCCGTGCGTCGCGGCTCATTCCTGATTTTTGTGTCCGGCCCTTTTCCGCCAAGAGGAAAGACCTTTCTATGTACAAAGAACGTATCCAAACCAAACAGGACTGGAGCTGGTTTCCGGCGGCCTTGGCCGCCGCCTTTGTGCTGCGGCTGATCCTGGCCGCCGTCACCGAAGGCTATACCTACGATATGTCCTGCTTTATTTCCTGGGGGGATAAGCTCCTCTCCGAAGGACCCGCCGCCTTTTACAGCGATGGCTATTTTGCCGATTATCCCCCCGGCTACCTGCCGGTGCTGGCGCTGGCGGCAGCGGTGCGCAGCCTGTTCGGCCTGGCGGGGGATTCCGCCGTGAGCCGGGTCCTGCTGGCTCTGGTGCCCTCTGCGTGCGACTGCGCCATCGCCGCCCTGGTCTACCGGGAAGCCCTGCAGGGCGTGGGGGACCGTCCCCAGGCGCTGCGCATGGGGCTGTTCACCGCCTTCTGCCCGCTGATGCTCTTTGCCACCGGGATCTGGAAGCAGGTGGACGCCGCATTTGCCCTGCCGCTGGTGCTCTGCTTCTGGCTGCTGGAACGCCGCCGCTTTTTGCCCGCGGCATTCCTGTACGGCGTGGCTCTGGCCATCAAGCCCCAAGCCTTGCTGGCGGGACCGGTGCTGGCCCTCTGCTTTTTGCTGGGGGCAGCGGACGCCGTGGGGCAGGGGAGCAAGGCCCTTGCCCGGGCGGTGGGCCGCATCTTCGGCGGCGCTGCCCTGGCTCTGGCGGTGCCCTTGGCCGCCGGCCTGCCCTTCTACGGCCCGGTGCGGCTGATCCCCTCTCTTATTGAAAAGTACATCACCACCACGTCCGGTTACCTGTATGCTTCGGTCAACGCCTTCAACTGGTTTGCAGCCCTGGGGGGCAACTGGGTGTCACTGGATACCCCGGTGCTGGGGCCGGTGACCTGGGGCATGATGGGCGTGTTCAACATTGTGCTGATCACCGCCGCCATGGTGCTGCTGGGGGTGACAGCCTGGCGGGCCGACCGCCGTGCCCCACGGGAAGTCCGCCGTTTTTCCCCGCTGCTGCTGGCGGGATTCTATATGGTGGGTGTGTTTACCTTCGGTCACTGCATGCATGAGCGCTATCTGGTGCCCGGCGTGCTGCTGGTCCTGCTGGCCGCCGCCCGTTGGGGGGATATCCGGCTGTACGGCGCGGCCTTCGGTCTGTCCCTCACCGGCTTCCTCAACCTGGCCGCCGTCTACACCCAGGTGGGCACCGAGGACGAATGGCTCACCTCCGCCACCAGCCGCCTGTTCACCCAGGTGGTGGGCTTTGCCGAGACTGCGGCCTTCCTGCTGCTGGCCTTCACCGCCTGGGTGTTGAGCCGCCACGGTCTGGTCTCGCCCCTGGGCCGCCGGATGAACCGCTCCGGCCGGGTGCTCCACTTTGCCAAGGCCGCCCGGAGCATCGCCCTGCCTGCCGCCCAGCCCCGCTGGACCCGTCGGGAAGTGCTGGCGCTGCTGGGCTTGACCGCCGCCACCGCGGTGCTTAGCTTCACCTATCTGGGCAGCCTTACCGCGCCCCAGAACCCGCTGGACGCCACCGACGCCACCAAGACCCAGGCGGTCAAGCCCCAGGGGGATACCACCCATCTGTGGATCTATCCCGGCGTGAGCACCGGGGGCTCCCTCACCGTGGCGTTGAGCGACGGCAGCGTGCTGTATACCCAGGAACTGGGCTATTCCACCGTGTTCAGCTGGGAGGAGGTCACCTTGCAGGTCCCCGCAGGCACCACCCTGCAGATCACGGTAAACAACGCCCAAATCTTTGAGCTGGCTCTCCGGGGGGCTGACGGTGCCCTGGTGCCGGTGGAAGGGGGCGGCGAACTCTTTGACGAGCAGGACGCTGTACCCGACGTCATCGGCCAGCTGAACAGCATGTATTTTGACGAGATCTACCACGGGCGCACCGGGTACGAGATGCTCCACGCCATGCCGGTGTACGAGACCACCCACCCGCCCCTGGGCAAGGATTTCATCATGCTGGGCATTGCCATCTTCGGCATGACCGGCTTCGGCTGGCGGTTCTCCGGTACCCTGTTTGGTGTGCTGCTGGTGCCCCTGGCCTGGTGCTTCGGCCGCCGCCTGACCCGCCGCCCCTGGGCGGGGGCGCTGGCCGGGAGCCTGCTGGCGCTGGACTTCATGCGCTTTGCCCAGAGCCGCATCGCCACCATTGATATCTACGGCACCTTCTTTATCCTGCTGGGAGCCTAGTTCATGCTGTGGTACTGCCAGAGCGTGCTGGAAAAAGGGGTCAACGGCTCTTTGTGGCCTATGGCCCTGGGCGGGCTGGCTTTCGGGCTGGGCTGCGCCTCCAAATGGACCGGCATTTATGCCGGGGCGGGGCTGGCGGTGCTCTACCTGGGGGTACTTTACGCCCGCTGGAAACAGCATAAGCCCGGTTTCTGGCAGGAATTCCGCACCGCGGCCCTGGGCGGGGTCATGTTCTATGTGCTGCTGCCCTTTGTGATCTATCTGGCTTCTTACCTGCCCTACCTGTGGCGGGACCCCTCCTTCGGGCTGAAGGACTGGTGGGACTGCCAGGAATACATGTTCTGGTACCATTCCACCCTGGAAGCCACCCATCCCTTTGAAAGCCGCTGGTATACCTGGCTGCTGGGCCTGCGCCCGGTGTGGTATTTCCAGAACACCCATCTGGACCCCGGCCTCAAGGGCAGCATCGCCGGGCTGGGCGGTCCGGTGATCTGGCTGGCGGGGCTGGCGGCCATTCTGCTGCTGTTCTGGCGTCAGATCAGCGGCCGGGGTACCCGCACGGGGGCGGGGGTGCTCATTCTTTACGCCACCCAGCTGGTTCCCTGGATGCTGGTGGCCCGGTGCACTTTCCTGTACCACTATTTCCCAAGTTCCATCTTCTGCCTGGCGGCCATCGTGCTGGTGCTGGGCGGCGCCCGCAACCAGCAGCTGGCCCGGCGCATCGGCGTGGGGCTGGTGGCGGTATCTCTGGTGCTGTTTGTGCTGTATTACCCGGCACTGTCCGGCCTGCCCATCCCCGCAAACTGGGCGGAAGTTCTGGAGATCCTTCCCAGTTTCGGCTTCTATTGATACAAAAGCGGTCCCTGTCTGGCGGCGGGGACCATTTTGTTTTATGAAATGGATTCTCGATTGTAAACACTGGGGGCGGTTTGTTGGCGCAGCAGACAGCGCTGTGATATAATATAACGGAATTACATCTTATAACAGGAAGGGAGAACGGACCGCATGCCGGATATTCTGGTGGTGGATGATGAACGGGAGATCGCAGACCTGGTGGGGGTGTACCTGCGCAACGAGGCATTCACGGTACGCACCGCCGCCACCGCTGCCGAAGCCATGGACGCCATCCGGCAGTCCCCGCCCGATCTGGCCTTGCTGGACGTGATGCTCCCCGATATGGACGGCTTTGCCCTGTGCCAGCAGATCCGGCGGGAATATCTTTTCCCCATCATCATGGTCACCGCCCGGGTGCAGGATATGGACAAGATCACCGGACTGACCCTGGGGGCGGACGACTACATCACCAAGCCTTTCAACCCGCTGGAACTGGTGGCCCGGGTCAAGGGGCAGCTGCGGCGCTATATCCGGTACAACCCCGCGGGCACCGGCGGCACCACCCCCGCCGAGCCGGAAGAATACGACCTGCACGGGCTGTACATCGACAAAAACGCCCACAAATGCACCCTCTACGGCAAGGAAGTGGCTTTGACACCGCTGGAATTTTCTATTTTGTGGTATCTGTGCAGTCACCACGGCAAAGTCGTTTCCAGCGAGGAACTGTTCGAGGCCGTCTGGGGCGAAAAGTACCTGGACAGCAACAACACCGTCATGTCCCATATTGCACGCCTGCGGGAAAAGCTGGGGGAAGCCCCCCGGCGTCCCAAATTCATCAAGACCGTCTGGGGGGTGGGCTACACCGTTGAGTAATTTCTGGAAAAAGCGGCGTGAAGCCCGCCGCAAAAAGCGGGACGCCTACTACGGCCGCAGCCCCATGGGCATGCTGGCGCTGTATCTTTTGTCCGTCCTGGGCATGGTGCTGGGGGTAGCTGTCCTCTTCTTTGTGGGGTACGGGCTGTACCAGGCTGTCCGGGGCACCTATTATACCTATTACAACAACAGCTTTTGGCCCTCGGATATCCTGCTGTGGATCGCCTATCACGTGATGGCGCTGATTCGGGAACTGGCCCTTCTGGTGGTCTGGATGCTGCTGGCCATCGGCTGGATGTGGGTGACCTACCTCTTTCTGCGGTGGGGTCAGCGGGACCTGAGCAAGGTCATTGCCATGGCCGACCGCCTGACCGACCCCGGAAAAGGGGAGATCGAACTGCCCCCGGCCCTGGCGGAAGCGGAAGCCCGGCTGAACCTGGCCCGGCAGAAGGCTCTGACCAATGCCGCTGCCGCCCGGGAAGCGGAACAGCGGAAGAACGATCTGATCATGTACCTGGCCCACGACCTGAAGACCCCGCTGACCAGCGTCATCGGCTACCTGACCCTGTTGCAGGATGAACCCCAGCTCAGCCCCGAAATGCGGGCCCGGTACACCGGCATCGCCCTGCACAAGGCCCAGCGGCTGGAGGACCTCATCAACGAATTTTTCGAGATCACCCGGTTCAATCTCTCCCACCTGGAACTGGACACCCAGCCGGTGGACCTGAAACGCCTGTTGGAACAGGTGGCCAGCGAGTTTGAGCCTGTCTTTGCGGAAAAGGGCCTGCACTGTGAACTGGACCTGCCCGCCGAACTGCGCTGCGACGGCGACCCGGACAAGCTGGCCCGGGTGTTCGACAACCTTCTGCGCAACGCCGAGCATTACAGTTTCCCTGATACCTGTGTGCAGGTGCAGGCGGAGCAAGGGGAGAATGAAGTGGTCCTCCGGTTCACCAACGCCGGGCGCACCATCCCCCCGGAAAAGCTGGAACGCCTGTTTGAGCAGTTCTTCCGGCTGGATTCCTCCCGTGGGACCTCCTCCGGCGGGGCTGGGCTGGGCCTGGCCATTGCCCGGCAGATCGTGCAGGCCCACGGCGGCACCATCAAGGCCGAAAGCGCCGATAATACCGTTACCTTCACCGTGACCCTGCCCGCCGTAAGAAAATCGTAAGATTTTCGCAGGAAAATCTCAACCCCGCCGCAAGGCCGCCTGCAAACACCCCGCGCCCTGTTTTGCTACCATAATGGAGCAAGGCAGGGCGCTTTGCGTTGGCAAAATCTGTTGCGTCCTGCAAGGAGGAATCCCCATGCATGCACGCAAAATTCTGGTGTTTTTCGGCGGCTGCTCCACTGAGTATGCCGTTTCTTTGCAGTCGGCGGCCGCCGTGCTGGAAAATCTGAACCCCGCCCGCTGGGCCCCGGTGCCGGTGGGCATCACCCGGGACGGCCACTGGTACCACTACACCGGGCCCATCGCGGCCATTCCCGCCGATACCTGGCACCAGGATGCCGCCCACTGTGCCCGCTGCACCCTGAACGCCGCCCGGGGCGCCAAGGAACTCTGGCTGGCGGATGGCCGCCGCATCGCCTTTGAAGCGGCCTTCCCGGTGCTTCACGGCAAAAACGGGGAGGACGGCACTCTGCAAGGTTTGCTGGAACTGGCGGGCGTGCCGGTTATCGGCTGCGGCTGTCTGGCAAGCGCGCTGTGTATGGACAAGGACCGGGCCCACAAGCTGGCGGCCCTGGCGGGGGTAGCGGTGCCCAAAAGCGCCGTATTCATCCGCGGCGCGGCCCAAGGGGACATCCTGGCCGCCGCCGAAGCCATCGGCTGGCCGGTGTTCGTCAAGCCGGTGCGGGCGGGTTCCTCCTTCGGCATCAGCCGGGTGGACGGCCCCGGCGCCCTGGCCCCGGCGGTGGAGGAAGCCTTCCGCCACGACGATGAAATTGTGCTGGAAGAGACCATCTCCGGCTTCGAGGTGGGCTGCGGGGTCATGGGCAACCCCGGCGGTCCCTTGACGGTGGGGGCGGTGGATGAAATTGAACTGGCCCCCGCCGGTGTTCTCTTTGACTATACCGAAAAATACACCTTGCAGCATTCCGCCATCCATTGCCCCGCCCGCATCCCGGAAGAGACTGCTCAACGTATCCGCACTGCTGCCAAAACCATCTACGGGGCGCTGGGATGCCGGGGCTTTGCTCGGGTGGATATGTTCCTCACCCCGGAAGGTCGTATCGTTTTCAATGAGGTGAACACCATCCCGGGTCTTACCTCCCACAGCCGCTTCCCGGCCATGATGCGGGGAGCGGGGTATTCCTTCCCGGCATTGCTGGACCGGATGGTGGAACTGGGGGTGCAGGGATGAGCCCCGCCGACCTGCGCCTGACTGCATCAGGGGCCCGCAAGGGGAGCCTGATCCTGGTGAACCGGGACCACCCCTTGCAGGGGGAACTGATCCCCGACCTGGTGCCCCTGGAAGGCGGCTGGCCGGACCAGCACCTGGACCGTACCGCCGCCCGCATGCTGGCGGCGGCCATCGAAGCGGTACACGGGGAAGGGCAGATTTTGCCGGTGTCCGGCTGGCGCAGCCAGGACGAACAGCAGGCCATCTGGAACGATACCCTGGTCAAGGAGGGGGCGGACTTCACCGCCCGCTATGTGGCCCGGCCGGGATGCAGAGAACACCAGACCGGTCTGGCGGTGGACCTGGCCCTGTGTGCCGACAAGATCGACTTCATCCGCCCGCATTTTCCCTATGACGGGGTGTGCGGGGCTTTCCGAAAGGTGGCGGCCCGGTACGGCTTTATCGAGCGGTACACCGAGGAAAAGCAGGACAAAACCGGCATTGCCGCCGAACCCTGGCATTTCCGGTATGTGGGAGTGCCCCATGCCCGCATCATGGCAGACGCGGGCATCTGCCTGGAGGAATACCCGGCTTTTCTGCGGGCGGCGCCCCGGGTGGTGCGGCTGGAAAACGGCCGCCGGGTGCAGGTGCGCTACCTGCCCTGGAACGGCACCGAGACCACCCGCCCCGCCCCGGGGGCCTGCTGGCAGCTGTCCGGCACCAACGAGGGCGGATTCATCCTGACAGTGTGGGAGGGACGGCCATGACCAGACGAAACTTTCCCGCCCTGGACTGGTTCCGCCTGGTGGCGGCCGTACTGGTGGTGGCCATCCACACCGGTCCCCTCAGCTCTTTTTCACCTGTGGCGGATTTGTGGTTCACCCGGGTGCTGGCCCGGGTGGCGGTGCCTTATTTTGCCATGGTCAGCGGGTATTTTCTGGCCCGGCAGAACTGGAAGGGCACCGGGCGGCTGTGGCGGCATACCCTGGTGCTGTATGTTCTTTCGGTGATCGCGTATCTGCCCCTGAACATCTATGCCGGCAATCCAGTCACCTGGCGGAACCTGATTTTCAACGGCACCTTCTACCATCTGTGGTACCTGCCCGCCCTGCTGCTGGCCTTGCCTTTGGCTCGTGCTTTGGCAAAAAACGGACGCTGGGGCCTGGGAATCGCCGGGGTACTCTACCTCCTCGGCCTGGGCGGGGACAGCTATTACGGTCTGGCGGGCCGCCTGCCCGGATTGGGTATTCTGTATGAGGCGTCCTTCTGCTTCTGGGACTACACCCGCAACGGTCTGTTTTTCCTGCCCTTGTTCCTGCTGCTGGGAGCGGCCTTTGCCGTCCGGCCGCTGCCTGCGCCCAGGACCAGTGCCCGTCTGGCACTGGTGGGGCTGCTTGCCATGACGGCAGAAGCCTTTGCCCTCCATGGGCTGAATCTGACCCGGCACGACAGCATGTATCTCTTTCTGCCCCTGACCATGTGGGGGCTGTTCGGCCTGCTGCTGGCGGCAAACGCCGGGCAGGACCGGGCGGTGCGCCGCACGGCCACCCTGGTGTACCTCGTCCACCCCTGGTGTATTGTGCTGGTGCGGGGGCTGGCCCGGTTCTTTGGCCTGTGGGGCCTGCTGGTGGAAAACAGCGCCGGGCATTTTGCGGCGGTGGTGCCCCTGAGCGTGGCCCTGGCCTTTGCCCTGCAGGCGTTGGCGGGGGCCAGAAGCCGCCGCCTGTCCCCGGATGTGCGGGCCTGGCGGGAAATTGATCCGGACGCTCTGCGCCAGAACGCAGCGGCGCTGCGGGCGGCCTTGCCCGAGGGCTGTGCCCTGATGGCGGTGGTCAAGGCGGATGCCTACGGTCACGGGGCTATCCTTACCGCACGCGCCCTGGCCCGGGAAGGAGCGGACCTGTTTGCGGTGGCCTGCCTGTCGGAGGGCATCGCTCTGCGCAAAGGGGGCATCCGTGGCAAGATCCTTATTCTGGGCTGGACCGACCCTGCCCAGGCCCCGCTGCTGCGCCGCTGGCGGCTGTGCGCCACCGTGGCGGACGCGGAACACGGCCGGACTCTTTCCGCCCAGGGGGTGCCCCTCCATGTGCATCTGGCGGTGGACACCGGCATGCACCGTCTGGGCATCCCGGCGGAGGACACCGCCCAACTGGCGGAGATGTTCGCACTGCCCAACCTCCATGTGGACGGGGTGTACAGCCACCTGTGCACCTCTGACGGCGATACCTCTGCCGATAGGGACTTTGCCCGCCGCCAGACCGAAATTTTCGCCCATACCCTGGCCATGCTGCGGGGGCTGGGGCTGGACCCCGGTCTGACCCACCTGCAGGCCAGCTACGGGGTGCTGAATCCCGGCTGCGTGCAGGAGCAGCGCTTCGGTGCGGCCCGTCTGGGCCTGGCCTTGTATGGGGTGCGCAGCGATAGTACCTCGGTGGAAAGCCCTCTGCCCCTGCGGCCGGTGCTCAGCCTGCGGGCCCGGGTGGCGGCGGTGCATCAACTGCGGGCAGGGGAGGGGGCAGGCTACGGCCTGGCCTTCACCGCCCGGCGGGACACCTGCCTGGTGGTGCTGGCCATAGGCTACGCCGACGGCCTGCCCCGGGACTATGCCGACAAAGGGGGCGTGGTGCTGCTGCAAGGCAGACGCTGCCCGGTGGTGGGCCGGGTGTGCATGGACCAGATGCTGGTGGATGCCACCGACCTGCCTCAGCCGCCCCAAGCGGGCCAGATCGCTACCCTCATCGGTGTCGACGGCGAAGAAACTTTGCGGGCAGAAGAGGTTGCCGAAATCTGCGGCACCATCACCAATGAATTGCTCTCCCGCCTGGGACCCCGTCTGGGCCTGCAGGTGCGGGAAAGATAAAAAGCGCCGGGCGCTTCCCATACAGGGAGGCGCCCGGCGCGTATTTGTTGTAAAGGGGAAAATCAGGAATCGGAGTCCAGCTTCAGCACGGCGGTGAAAGCCTCGCTGGGCAAGGTCACGCTGCCCAGCTGGCGCATCTTCTTTTTGCCGGCCTTCTGCTTTTCCAGCAGCTTCTTCTTACGGGTGATGTCGCCGCCGTAGCACTTGGCCAGAACGTCCTTGCGCATGGCCTTGACGGTCTCACGGGCAATGATCTTGCCGCCCACAGCCGCCTGTACCGGGATCTCGAACAGGGCACGGGGGATGTTCTCCTTCAGCTTCTCGCAGATGCGGCGGCCCTTGGCGTAGGCGTTGTCGCTGAACACGATCATGGACAAGGCGTCTACCGGTTCGCCGTTGAGCAGGAAGTCCAGCTTCACCAGATTGGACTGGTGCCAGTCCTCCCACTCGTAGTCGTAGCTGGCATAGCCCCGGCTGCGGCTCTTGA
>CALXHS010000117.1 GCA_944388165.1 uncultured Gemmiger sp.
GCGGCAGGGCTTGCAGCGCTGGGGCTGGTTCTCGAAACCACGGCTGGCGTAGAACTCCTGCTCGCCGGCGGTCCAGACGAACTCTTTGCCGCAATCCTTGCATACCAAAGTCTTGTCTTCGAACATAATGGGTATCTCCTCTTAAAAATATTTGCCCGCGGAAGATCTCAACCAACGCCTGCTTGGTAAGGACCAAAGGAAGAACTGATTGCTAAGCTACTTGGGGCAGGTTACTATATGACCGAGGCGGAGGGGACCGCCAGAGTCCAAAACAGGGGTCAGCGCGCGGCGCGCAGTTTGCGGCGTGCACGGGCCAGGGCGTTTTCCACCGCACGGGGGGTGCGCTCCAGCATGGCGGCCGATTCGGCGGGCGAAAGCCCATCCAGGCTGGCCAGCAGCGCGGCGCGCTCCAGCGGGGAAAGCAGGGTGTCGATCTGTGCCAGCACATCGGTGCGGTTCTCACTGGCAATGGCCAGTTCCTCCGGACCGGGCGCAGCTTCGTCCTCCGGCAGCGGCACACTGTCGTTCAGCGGCGCGTGCTTTTTGCGGGTCGCGGCGCGGTGGGCGTCGCGCTGGGCATTGGTAATGCAGTTGGCGGCAAAAGCGGCAAACGGCACCCCGCGTGAAGGATCATACCCTCGTACCGCACCGAACAGACCGATCAGACCTTCCTGCACGGCGTCGTCAAATTCCAGACCCGGTGCCTGGGCGGACCAGGCGCCTTTGCGGATGACGGGCATCATGCGGGCGATCAGCGCGGCCAGAGCGGCTTCGTCCCCTTTAGCTGCACGCTGCAACAATTCATCACTGATCGGCTGCATAGAACGGCTCCTTTGGGACGGCGCGGATACGATAGTTCCCATTGTAGCGGCTGGACGCGCGTTTGTCAATCATTTTCTGCCCGGAAATGCCGCAGGCAAAGGCTTTTTCCCCTTACTTGCTGTGGCCGGTAAAGCGGTCCAGCAGTTCCACCGCCAAAACGATCACAATGGTCACGACGAAAACGCCGCCCCAGCCCATGCCCGCCTTGGGCAGGACCTCCATCAAACCTTGCAGATTGAACATGGCATATACTCCTTATATATAGAAAGCATCAGGCGAACAGGGTCAGGATCATGCCGCCGGCGATGACCGAGGCGATCTGGCCGGACACATTGACGCCCACCGCATGCATGAGCAGGAAGTTCTGGTTGTCCTCCTGCAGGCCCATCTTGTTGATGACACGGGCGGACATGGGGAAGGCGGAAATGCCTGCCGCACCGATCATGGGGTTGATCTTGGTCTTGGCGAAGATGTTGTAGATCTTGGCCACCACAACGCCGCCCACGGTGTCGAAGACGAAGGCCACCAGGCCCAGGGCCAGGATCATCAGGGTCTCCACGGTGAGGAAGCTGGCCGCCTGCATCTTGGTGGAAACAGTCAGGCCCAGCAGCAGGGTGATGAGGTTGGCCAGATCCTTCTGGGCGGTCTCGGAAAGGCTTTCCAGCACATCGCATTCCCGGATCAGGTTGCCGAACATCAAAAAGCCGATGAGGGCCACGCTGCGGGGGGCCACCAGACCGGCGATGACGGTGATGATGACGGGGAACAGGATCTTAGTGGTCTTGCTCACCTGGCGCTCGGCATAGTTCATGCGGATGCGGCGCTCGGCCTTGGTGGTGACGGCACGGATGACGGTGGGCTGGATGATGGGCACCAGCGCCATATAGGAGTAGGCCACCACGATGATGGCCCCCAGGTAGTTGGACTGGAAGAAGTTGGCCACGAAGATGGAGGTGGGACCGTCCGCCGCGCCGATGATGGCGATGGAAGCGGCGTCCTTCACATCAAAGCCCAGCACGGTGGCCACGCACAGGGTGAAGAAGATACCGAACTGCGCCGCCGCGCCGAAGATCATCAGTTTGGGGTTGGACAGCAGCGGGGTGAAGTCGATCATGGCGCCGATGCCGATGAAGAGCAGCAGCGGGAACAGCTCGTTGGCGATGCCGGAGTCAAAGAGCACGTCGATGGGACCCAGTTCGGTCACACCGTCGATGATCTGGGTGACCGCACCGGACTGGGGCAGGTTGACCAGAATGGCGCCGAAGCCCATGGGCAGCAGCAGCGAGGGTTCCATTTGTTTTTTGATGGCGAGCCAGATCAGCAGCGCGCCGATGATCCACATGACCACCTGCTGCCACTGCAGGTTCAATACATTGCCGAAAAGTGCCTCCATAGCGAGACAGACCTCCCTTTTTAACATTGATTGGCTATATGTCCATTATGAGGGAGCACAGCAGGGCTGTCAAGGGTGAAACAGCCTTTTTTATCCGCTTTTTAGCCGTGACAAAGGCCGGTTGTAAAAAGGGCAGTTTACCGCTTTAGCGCCTTGACTTGCCATGGCGAAATTGCTACAATAAAAGCGGCGGGCCCTTTGAATTTTGGGCACGCTCAACAAGTTTGATGCGTTTTGCCTTTCCTGACGGTAGAGCGTATCTTTATCAGTAAAGGAGAGCGCCCATGCGCGTCGCAAACCAACACGGCTCCCCGGATCAGCCGCGCAGCACCGCTTTGTATGAAGCCATCCTGCGGCTGAACGATCTGGAGGAGTGCATCCGCTTTTTTGACGATCTGTGTGCCGTGACCGAACTTCGCACCCTGGAACAGCGCTACGATGTGGCCGGCTGCCTGGTACAGGGCAAGGTATATAGTGAGATCCGGCGGGAGACCGGTGCTTCCAGCGCCACTGTTTCCCGCGTGAACCGCATGCTGAACTACGGCACCGGCAGCGTGGCCGCCAGCGTGCGCTACGACCTGGAACATCAGGCCCCCGCCCCCGAAGAGCAGGAGCCCGCCCAGCCCCAAGAATGAAGGAGGTCCCTGACCATGAGCGTACATATTCGTGATTTCGGCCATACCAGCGACGGCACCCCCGTCAAGGTAGCCGTACTGGACAACGGCATTATCGAAGCTCATATCCTGAGTTACGCCGGCGCCTTGCAGAAGCTAATCGTGAAAGACCGCAAAGGCAACCCCGTGGACGTGGTGCTGGGCTTTGACGATGTGGCCGGCTACGAGAAAAACACCTGCTACCTGGGCGCGGTGGTGGGCCGCTACGCCAACCGCATCGGCGGCGCGCGGTTCTACCTGAACGCCGAGGAGTATCATCTGACCGAGAACGACCACGGCAACTGCCTGCACAGCGGCGACAAGGGCTTCCACCATGTGGTGTTCGATATGGAGCTTTCCAACAGCGGTGACGACGGCGTGCTGCTGCGGGCGGAAAGCCCCGACGGTGCCGACGGTTTCCCCGGCAACGTGACCCTGGAAGTGGAGTACAGCCTGGTGGGCAGCGCCCTGATGATCCAGTACAGCGGCACCACCGACGCCCCCACCGTGATGAACATCACCAACCACAGCTACTTCAACCTCAACGGTCACGCTTCCGGCACCATCCTGGGCCACCGCCTGCAGATGGACGCCCCCGCTTTCCTGGAGACCGACGACACCCTGATCCCCACCGGCAAGTTGATCCCCACCGCCGGGACCCCCATGGATTTCAGCGAGGAAAAGACCATCGGCCGTGATATCGAGGCCGATTACCCCGCCCTGAAGCTGGGCGGCGGCTACGACCACTGCTTTGTCATTGCGGACAGCGGCCTGCGCCATGTGGCCTGGCTCACCGGCCCCCAGACCGGCATCCGCATGGAGACCCTGACCACCCTGCCCGGCGTACAGCTGTATTCCGCCAACGCCCTTGCCCTGGATATGCCCGGCAAGGACGGCGTTGAGTACCACGCCCGTGAGGCTGTCTGCCTGGAGACCCAGGACTTCCCCGACGCCCCCAACCACATGGAGTTCCCGGATACCACCGTGACCCCCAAGGCAGCGTACAGCGCCACCACCCTGTACCGCTTCGACACCGCTCCTCTGTAAACCAGAAAAGCAAAAATGCCGCCCGGCTCCCCTTTCTTGCGGGAGTCGGGCGGCTTTCATTTATCAGGTTCAGCGGACTGTTACAGATGCAGGAACAGCCGGGCAAAGTTGAAGTAGATGAGCAGGGTGGTGGTGTCCACGATGGTGGTGATGAGGGGCGAAGCCATCACAGCCGGGTCGATGCCGATCTTGCGGGCCAGCAGCGGCAGGCCGCCGCCGATGAGCTGGGACAGTATGACGGTGCACAGCAGAGTCAGGCTGACCACCAGGGACACCCCGATGCCCACCCGGTCGAACAGGAAGAGCTTGATGATGTTGCACACCGCCAGGGTGCCGCCGCAGAGCAGGGCTACCCGCATTTCCCGCCAGAGGATGCGGGGCAGGTCCCGGGGGTGGATATCCCCCACCGCCACGCCGCGGATGATGGTGGACGTACTCTGGCTGCCCGCGTTGCCGCCGGCGTCGGTAAGCATGGGAATGTAGGCGGTGAGGACGGTGACGGCGGCCAGGGCGTTCTCGTACCCGCGGATGACCAGGCTGGAGAAGGTGGCGCTGAGCATGAGGAAGAGCAGCCAGGGCGTGCGGCTCTTGTACAGTTCCCACATACTCATGCGGAAATAGGGCTTATCGGTGGGCGACATGGCGTTCATCTTGGCGAAGTCCTCATCCGCTTCGTCCTGCAAAATGCTGATGGCGTCGTCCACCGTGACGATGCCCACCAGGCGCTGTTCGTTGTCCACCACGGGAATGGCCAGCAGGCCGTATTTCTCAAACATCTGGGAGGTCTCTTCCCTGTCGGTGGCGGTGTGCACACTGATGACGCCGGGCTCCATCAGTTCCCGCACAGGGCGGTCCTCATTCTTTTCCAGCACCAGTGCCCGCAGAGAGACCACGCCTTCCAGGGTACGGTCGGGGCCGGTGACATAGCAGTTGTTGATGGTCTCCTTGTCGATGCCGTTCCTGCGGATCTCCTCCATGGCCCGGCGCACCGACCAGTCGGGAGAAAGCTCCATGAACTCGGTGGTCATCACGCCGCCGGCGGAGTCCTCAGGGTACTTCAGCAGTTCGTTGATCATCTGCCGGGTCTCGGGGCCCGCCTGGGCCAGGATGCGCTTGACCACACCGGCGGGCATCTCTTCCACCAGGTCGGCGGCGTCATCGGCGCAGAGCTCCTCCACCACAAACTTCAGTTCCCGGTCGGAAAGCCCCTCGATCAGGCTCTGCTGGGTCTCGGGGGTGAGTTCGGCAAAGATCTCCGCCGCCAGGTCCTTGGGGCACAGGCGGTAGAGAACGGGAAGTTTTTCGGGCTGCAGGTCCTCGAACACGGCGGCCACATCGGGGGCCGGCAGGGTCTGCAGCACATCACGCAGGCTCTGGTATTTCTTGGCATCATCCAGGTGAGCCAGCATGGTCTTGATGGTCTGGATCGTGGTATCAGACATAAAAAAGCTGCCTCCTTTCGGCGGCAGCCTGCAGTTTTTGGTGCTTTTCAGCCCACGCAAAGCGTGGCCAAGCCCGGTGGGGCAAAGGTGCGCTTGCAAAACCGCACACTTGCCCCGCCGACCTTACCCAAAACGGCGGCTGCCGACAAATATTCACATCGGTTCACAGGACTACCGGGAAGATCCATTCGTCAACCACCATCCTTTCGGGTCAAAATTCGGGGCAATGCCCCAGATATAATTACTGTACCATGCCCCGCAGGGCAAGTCAAGACCGGCGCCGCAAAAAAGTACGGCACGACAAACAAAATCGGGCGGCCCGAAGGCCGCCCGACGAGGCAGTTCTTTCCTGCTATAGCCGGTTTACGCCATCAGTTCCTTCACGCAGGCGGCGATCTTCTCGTCCTTGCAGGCGGGGAAGAAATACTCGGCAAAATGCTCGCCGGCAAAGGCACCCTTGACCAGGTCGCGGTCCAGGTCCTTCAGAATGTCGCACAGGTCGCGGAAGGCCACCGCACGCACGCCGTCCAGGATCTTCTTGTTGCGCTGTTCGGGCACAACACGTTCCTTCGGGTATCCCTGGCCGTGGCCGAAGCCGAACAGTTTTTCGAAGGTGTATTCCAGGTTCAGCTCACCGCCCCAGCCGAACCCCTTGGCAAAGGGCATGGCCACGGCGTTGCCGTCGTTGACGTGGGCAAAGGTGTAGCCGTCCACGGGGTCTTCCACATGGCCGCAGATCACGCCGGGGAAGCTGTTCAGTGCCAGCATGGCGCCTTCGCCGGTGCCGCAGCCGGTGATGACATAGTCGGCGGCGCCGGAGTTCAGCAGCACAGCGGCCAGAATGCCGTTCTGCACATAGGTCAGCTGGGCGGCGTCCTCGGCGGTGTACATACCGTAGTTGACCACCTCATGGCCCATGGGCTCCACCACCTTGCGCAGGGTGGCTTCAATGAGGGCATTCTTGGCAGCCTGGCTGTTTTCGTTGATGAGTGCGATCTTCATGTCGGTTTGCTCCTTTTTTATATTGGTTCTATGGTGCAGGGGTCAGGGATGCTGCAGAATCATTCCATTTCAAAGGAGAGGACTTCCCGCACAGCATGCAAAGCGCCGCCGTGGAGAGGCTGCCCGGCCAGCACCGCCTCCCCTACCTGGTTGTCGTAGGGGTCGTTGCGCCAGGCTTCGTCCGGCGGGGTGAGCTGGGCGTAAAATTCCCGGTTGGCCACCATGCGCAGGGGGTCCAGATTGCCGAAATAGTGGCGGCGGCGGGCTTCGTCACCCCGGCGATGGGCGCCGGAGCCGAAAGAACAATCTGCCCACAGCCAGCCGTAGGGGGCAATGTAGAACTGGGCCCAGTCATGGCAGGAGGCACTCTTGGGGGTGACATACAACCCGCTCTGCCAGCGGGCTGGGATACCCGCAATGCGGCAGAGAGTGATGAACAGCAGGGCCATGACACCGCAGTCGCCCCAGCCGGATTTGGCGCAGTTGTCCGCGATGGCTTCCAGGCAGGCATAGGCGGGCTGATAGCGGTAGTTGGTGTTTTTGGTCACATAGTCATAGATGGCCCGGGCCTTTTCCACCGGACCGTGGCAGTCCGCCGTGATCCTGGCACACAGGTCCCGCAGCCAGGGGGTGAACAGGATGTGCGGGGCCTGCTCTTCGGTGCAGAAGGAAGGCTGTTCCCCGTCGGGGGTGAGGGTATCCATATCCAGATACTCCGCCCGGATACGGTAGCGGTAGGTCACCGAGAAGGGGGCATCCCCTGCCCGGCCCCGCCAGAACACGGTGCGCTGTTCGGCGTCGCTGTGGGCAAATTCCGCCCCCGGCGCGGCGTCCAGGATCTCAATTTCACTCTGCTGTTCGCAGGCTGCCGGGATGGGCAGCCAGGCCAGCAGTTCGGCGTCCGGGTCGGTCACCAGGGCCGGGTCGGGGCCGATGGAGGACCGGATGGTGATGGTGGCCGTCAGGCTCCCCTTTTCCCGCATGGCCTCGATCGCCGGTCCGCGCACCCCGGCTTCGGGTTCGGGGGTCAGGCCCCGGGCGATCATATCGGGATACAGGCGCAGAGCTTCCGCAAAGCGGTCCAGATAATAGGGTCTGCCCTCGATGTACCGCCAGTCGATGCGGTCGTCCGCCACCAGGGCGTCGAACTCTGCGGGGGTGAAGTCGGGGATCTCGTTCTGCATCAGGGCGATGGCGGCGTCCCGGTCCAGGGTATAGCTGGCCGGGATGCGGTGCATGATCTGACGCAGGGCCAGCAGCGCCCCCCGCCCGGCTTCGGGCAGGCGGTCGTCGGCCAGCAGTTTCTCAATGCGGGCATTGGCGGCGTCAAAATACCCCGCCATGTACAGCCGCTGCACGTCGGCGGGCACCCCCGCCGCAAGATGGGCAAAGACCGCATTCCGGTCCATGCTGATTCCCCCTTACATCACGATTTCACGATAATAGGTGGTGTTGACGCTCTTGTCCACTTCCGCGATGGCGGCAATGCAGCCGTCCAGCGTCTTGGCCACATCGTCCAGGCTCTTCCAGTGGGCAGCTGCGGGCTTGACCCGGCCTTCCAGATAGGGGCCGATGTCGGTGTGGGAGCAGGCGCCCTCGATGAGATACGCGCCTTCCCGGGCGGGCTGGGTCTGGGGTTCAAAATTCTGGTCGCTGCCCAGGCTGGTGAGCAGGAAACCGCCCTTGCGGCCCCGGCCGCCCACCAGAATACGCACCCCTACCGGCTGGAGTTCCACCGTGCGGGCCTTTTCGGTGAGCACGCGGACCACCTTTTCCAGGGTGAGGTAGCGGACATCATATTCATCCAGGGCGTTGATGATCTGCACGGCGGCCAGGGTATCCCCCGCAAAACCCACCAGCACATTTTTGTTGACCTTGCGCAACTTGGGCAGGTCGTCGGTGATGACCTTGGGCTTGCCGTCCCGCACAGGCTCTTCGATCATACGCCCGTCGCTGACCATGGCGCAGAACGCCTCGCCGCATACCGCCAGGATCGCACTCATACTTTCAACCATCCTTTATCCTTATGTTTCGGGACCATTGTAGCATACCGGCCCCCAAAAGAAAAGGGGGCGCCTGCGCGCCCCCGGCCTTTCCGTTCCGGAAAGGTTTTGGTTTGATTTCTCAGCCCTTGGTCACCTTGAGCATGTCGGCGCCCGGCTCCACGTTGCCTTCGGCCACCAGGTCGACGCTGGCAAAGTCATCGGTGTTGGTGACCACGGTGATGACAACGGCGGGATGGCCCGCAGCCTTGATCTTGTCCAGATCCATGGTCAGCAGCAGCTGGCCCTTCTTGATCTTGTCGCCCAGCTTGACTTTGGCAGCAAAGCCTTCGCCCTTCATTTCCACGGTGTCAACGCCCACGTGGATCAGCACTTCCACGCCGCCGGCGCCCTGGATGCCCAGAGCATGCAGGGTGTCGGGAGCCTGGGTGATCTCACCGTCGATGGGAGCGTACACTTCGCCCACAGAGGGATCAATGCCGCAGCACTGGCCCAGAATGCCCTGAGCGAACACTTCGTCGGGAATGTCCTCCATCTTGACAATGGCGCCCTTGGCGTCGGCAGCGACCATGATCGGGCCGGCCGGAACGGCGGGTTCTTCCTTCTTCTTGAACATATCAAAAAATCCCATGATGCTCTCTCCTTACTTTGCTGGCCCGCGGGGCGGGCAAGTTGATAGCTTTATTGTACATGAAACCGCCGGCAAAATCAATGTATTTTCCGTCATTCCTCCGCGGCGATTTGACGTTGAACGGCGCGGATGCCCTGCCAGCTGATGGCGGCCATCTGCTCCACGGATTCCGGTTTGTTTTTCTGCAGCCAGAGGGCAATGGCCCCGAAGCAGCCCTGCACCGCAAAGGCGGTGAGATACCGCTGGCGGGCGGTGCCTCCGTCCGGCGCCATGTACCCCAGGCAGCGCTCCGAGATCACCGCCTGCAGCCGCTGCACAAAGGCCGGGTCCCCGTTGGGTCCCAGCAGAGCGGTACAGATGGCGTCGTTCTGATCCAGATATTCAAACAGGGCCAGCAGGGCACCGGGGGTGGTGTCGCTGTCCAGGCGGGGCAGCAAGGCGTCCATGAACAGGTTCAGCTGGTCCACCTGTTCCTGTTCCAGGCGGTCCAGCAGCTCATAGATATCCCGGTAATGGAAATAGAAGGTACCGCGGCTGACCCTGGCCAGGCGGGTAAGTTCCCGCACGGTGATGTCCCGCACCGGCTTCTGCACCAGCAAAGAGACCAGTGCATCGCACAGGCGGCGGCGGGTGGCGCGGACGCTGCGGTTGGCTTCGCCCTTGCTGTTCATGTTACACCCGTCCTTCCCGGCTTTTCAGCCCACTTTCTTACTTTTATAGTAGTGTGATACGCCTGATTTGTCAAGAAAAATCAAGCAATTTGTTCAAAAAAGGATGTGCAGAAAAGCTCTTTTTGTGCATTGCAGACGGGTTTTCATTCTGTGTGGTGAGTGTTATAATGCAAAAAAGTCCCTTATTCAGGAAAGGAAGTGTCCGCCATGGTCCTTGACCGCAGCCGCGCCCGCCGCGCCTTCGCCGAATACGTCCGCGCCTATGATCCCGCCGACCCCAAAGTGCGGCTGAAAATAGACCACACCTACCGGGTGGCGGCGCTGTGCGAGCAGATCGCCCGCAGCATCCCCCTTTCGGAGGAGGATGCCGACCGCGCCTGGCTGGCGGGGCTGCTGCACGATGTGGGGCGGTTTGAGCAGCTGCGGCGGTACGGCACCTTCGAGGACGCCAAGTCCATCGACCATGCCGCCTGCAGCGAGGAAGTGCTGTTTGAACAGGGACACATCCGGGATTATCTGGATGACGATTCCGCCGACACTCCCCTGCGCACCGCCGTGCGCTGGCACAGCGCCTACCGCCTGCCCGAGGGTCTGGACGAAAGCACCCTGCAGCTTTGCCAGATCCTGCGGGACGCGGACAAGATCGACATTCTGCGGGTGAACGTGGAAACGCCCCTGGAAGAGATCTACAACGTGACCACCGAAGCCCTGCGCACCGCCGACGTGACCCCCGAGGTGCTGGACGCCTTTTACGCCCACCACGCAGTGCTGCGCAGCCTGAAGCGCACCCCCGCCGACAATGTGGTGGGGCATACCTCTCTGGTGTATGAACTGGTCTTTCCCGAAAGCCTGCGGGAGGTGAGCCGCCAGGGATACCTGTGGCAGCTGCTGGACTTCCAGACCCGCAACCCCCGCACCGCCCGCACCTTTGAAGCCCTGCGGCAGCACATGCACACCTGGCTGGAAGAAGCCGCCCGCTGACCCCAAACCATAAAAAGTCCCCGGCACAGACCCTATGGCTGGTCCGTGCCGGGGGCTTTATTCATGCTTGCAGGTGCAGGGGAAAAATCAGAAGTTCTTGGACTTCAGCTCAAAGTAAGCCTGGGGATGGGCGCACACCGGGCACTTGACGGGGGCATGGGTGCCGATGTAGATATAGCCGCAGTTACGGCACTGCCAGACCTGCTCGGTCTCGCGGGCAAAGACCTTGCCGGCCTCGATGTTGGCGGCCAGGGCCTTGTAGCGCTCCTCGTGCTCCTTTTCGATGCCCGCCACCATACTGAACAGGGCGGAGATCTCCTCAAAGCCCTCTTCCTTGGCTTCGGCGGCCATGCGGGGATACATGGAGGTGTGCTCCTCGTTCTCGCCCTGGGCGGCCATCTTCAGGCAGGTCAGGGTATCGGGGATCTCACCGTTTTCCATCAGGAGCTTGAACCAGATCTTGGCATGCTCCTTCTCGTTGTTGGCGGTCTCATTGAAGATGGCGGAAATCTGCTCGTAGCCTTCCTTCTTGGCCTTAGAGGCGAAGTAGGTGTACTTGTTGCGGGCCTGGCTTTCACCGGCGAAGGCTTCCCACAGATTCTTTTCGGTCTTGCTGCCTTTGAGTTCCATAATACGATCTCTCCTTTTTTCTATATGGTTGGTGTTGCTCACTCGTTTAAGACTTTGTCTTAACTACAGTATACACATACACCTCCTGTATGTCAAGCCCGTTTTTGCCGTTTTTTCGCAATATAATTTGTGAAACATGCGCAAACGTTACAAAACAACATTGACAAGCGCCAACGGATACAGTAAAGTATTTATAAGATATAATCCTATTGTATCTACATCCAACAAGAAAGGACGGGACTGCCATGACACGCCAAAGACGCCTGATTCTGGACCTGATGCGCCAGAATCCGGGCCATATGACGGCCGACGAGATCTTCGCCCAGGCCCGCCAGCAGATGCCCAACATCGCACGGGGCACGGTATACCGCAACCTGAAGCTGATGGAGCAGGCCCGGGAGATTGCCCGGCTGGAAATGCCCCAGGGGCCCGACCGGTACGACAAGACCTCGGCTCCTCACGGTCATCTGTACTGTGACGGCTGCGGTGATCTGCAGGATATCCCGGTGGTGGGCCTTGTCAAGGAGCTGGAAAGCGCCATCGGCACCGAGGTGCGCAGCTACCAGCTGACCATCCACTACCTGTGCCCTGCCTGCCGGGCCAAAAACGCGCAGTAACAGTATGGGCCATCCGCCCACCGCCCAGTCCCCTGCCGGGGGCTGGGCTTTTTTTGTTGCCCTCTCATACTATGCCGCACGCCGGCACGGAGTTCCGCCCTGTGCCGGCGTGCGCTTGTCCGTATAAAAGGATACACCCCGCAGGGGCAGAAACCTGTCATTCCAGGTCGTCGGGGCGTTCCAGGGTCTGCTGCAGCAGCTGCAGGAACCGGCGCAGGCCGGGGGTGCGGTTGCCCGCCAGATACAGCGCCCCGAAGGTCATGGGCTCAAACTCCGGCAAATCGATATAGCACAGCCCCTCCCGCCGGGCGGCAGGAAAATCGGCCATCACCGCAAAGGCATAGCCCGTCTCCACCAGCGTGCCCACCACGTCCTGGTTGTCACAGAAAAGCACCTGGTCGGGGGTGCGGGCAGCCATAGCCCGGCTCTGGATGGAGAACAGGGCCGGCGGGCAGATGGGCGGACGGCAGACCGCTATGCGCCCGGCATCGGCCAGCTGCTCCAACAGCACGCTCTTTCTTCCCGCCAGGGGATGGTCCTTGCTGCACACGCACACCGCCCGGCAGCGGGTCAGGGCGCGGAATTTCTGCTTGGGGTCGCTTCCGGAATCCCGGCCCGGACCCCGGAAGGAAAACATCATATCCACGTCCCCGTCTTCCACCAGGTTTTTCAGCGAATCGAAGGGAATGAGCCGCAGCACCGGCATCAGGTCGGGTTCCTCCACACGCAGCCGCTCCATGGCCGGGCGCAGCACCCGCAGTTCGGTGGTGTTGCGGCATCCGATGACCACCCGGGAGAACACCTGGGCGCGGAACTGCTTCATCCGGGCTTTGGACAGTTCGGACAGCTTGAGGATCTCCCCCGCGTACTGGGTGAACTGAAAGCCTTCTTCGGTCAGGCGCACGCTCTTGCTGGTGCGCCGGAACAGTTTGACCCCCAGTTCATCCTCCAGGGTGTTGATCTGGTGGCTGACCGCGGGCTGAGTGATGCGCAGATGCTCTGCCGCACGGGAGAAGTTCAGGAAGTTGGACACGGCCATAAAGCATTCCAGCTGTGTTGTGTTCATAAGGGCAGCTCCTTTCAAACGGCGCGGCAAGGCCTTCCGGCACCATTTCAATCAACCTCAATTATAAATGTCTTTTATAGAAGATAACATATTTGAATTTCACATGCAAGGCTGATCGTGGTATAAAACTGTACGGAACGAAACAGTTCCGCTGCGAACAATTCTTCACAGAGGCGAAACTATGGCAACAGTAAACCGGGAAAGCCTGGTGCGGGACAACCGCCGCATCAGCATTCAGATCGAGCGGCTGGCCACCGAAGCACTGGCCGGGCACGATCTGACCGCTATGCAGGCCAACATGCTGCAATACATCCTGTGCCACTCCGACCGGGGCACCTCCCTCACCGCCATCCACCGGGAATACGGGTATTCCATGGCGGCCCTTTCGGGGATGCTCAAACGGCTGCGGCGCAAGGGGTATGTGCGGGTGGAGCCCTGCGATGACGACGACCGCCGCAAGCTGCTGTTCGGCACCGAACAGAGCGAAGCGCTGCAGGAGGATCTGCAGAGATCCATGCGCGCCACCGAGCGGCAGCTGTATGACTGCTTCACCCCCCAGGAACTGGCCGACCTGGACCGCCTGCAAAAGAAAATGCTGCGGAATCTTTCGGCATTAAAAGAAACACAAGGAGGCATCTGAATCGTGAAAAACGTATTGCGCCAGCTGGGCCGCTACCGGCGGGACACATGGCTCTGCATCGCCATGACCAGCCTGGAAGTCATCATGGAGATCCTGCTGCCCTTCATCACCGCCCTCATCATTGACGAAGGTCTGGAAGCCGCCAGCCTGCCCACCGTCTACCGGTACGGCATCCTGATGGTGGTCATGTCCTTCTGCAGCCTGGCTTTCGGCGCCCTGGGCGGCAAGTTTGCAGCCAGCGCTTCGTCCGGTCTGGCCGCCAACCTGCGGGAAGCGGTGTACAACAACATTCAGACCTTTTCCTTCTCCAACATCGACAATTTCAGCGTTCCCGGCCTGGTCACCCGCATGACCACCGATATCACCAACGTGCAGAACGCCTACATGATGGTCATCCGCATTGCGGTGCGCTCTCCCCTGATGCTGGTATTCAGCTACATCATGTGCCTGATCATCAGCCCCAAGCTGAGCCTGACCTTCCTGCTGGCGGTGCTGTTCCTGGCCATTGCGCTGGGTGTCATCATGGCGGTGACCATGAAAATCTTCACCGAAGTGTTCAGCAAGTACGATGACCTGAACGCCAGCGTGCAGGAAAATATCTCCGCCATCCGTGTGGTCAAGGCCTTTGTGCGGGAAGACTACGAAAACGCCAAGTTCAGCAAGGCTTCTTCCAACCTGTACCGCATGTTCGTCAAGGCCGAGGGCCTGCTGGCCTTCAACAACCCCGCCATGATGCTGGCCATCTACTTCTGCATCATCATGGTGTCCTGGCTGGGCGCCCACTTCATCGTGGGCGGCAGCATGTCCGCCGGTGAGCTGACCAGCCTGTTCAGCTACGTCATGAGCCTGATGATGAGCCTGATGATGCTCTCCATGGTGGTGGTCATGCTCACCATGTCCATGGCCAGCATCCGCCGTATCAGCGAAGTGCTGGACGAGACCCCCGACCTGGCCGAGCCCGAACAGCCCGTGTACGAAGTGGCCGACGGCAGCATCGACTTTGACCACGTGGACTTTTCCTACAAGCACGGCAGCGGCAAGAACGCCCTGTCCGGCATCGACCTGCACATCCGTTCCGGCGAGACCATCGGCGTCATCGGCGGCACCGGTTCGGGCAAGAGCAGCCTGGTGAACCTGATCTGCCGCCTGTACGACACCGACAAGGGCACCGTCAAGGTGGGCGGCCTGGACGTGCGCCGCTATGACATGGAAAGCCTGCGCAACCAGGTTTCGGTGGTGCTGCAGAAGAATACCCTGTTCTCCGGCACCATCCTGGATAACCTGCGCTGGGGCAACCCCGACGCCACCGAGGAAGAGTGCAAGGCCGCCTGCCGGGCTGCCTGCGCCGATGAGTTCATCGACCGCTTCCCCGACGGCTACCACACCCGCATCGAGCGGGGCGGCAACAACGTGTCCGGCGGCCAGAAGCAGCGGCTGTGCATCGCCCGTGCTCTGCTGAAGAAGCCCAAGGTGCTGATCCTGGACGACTCCACCAGCGCCGTGGACACCGCCACCGACGCCAAGATCCGGGCGGCTTTCGCCAAGGAGATCCCCGGTACCACCAAGATCATCATTGCCCAGCGCATTTCCAGCGTGGAACATGCCGACCGCATCCTGGTGCTGGATAACGGCCGCATCAACGGCTTCGACACCCACGAGAACCTGCTCAAGACCAACGCCATCTACCGGGAGATCTACGAATCCCAGGTCAAGGGCGGCGGCGACTTCGACCAGCCCGCTTGAAAGGAGAGTTGAAACGATGAACGAAAAGCCTTCCCGCAGTGCATCGCTGGGTGTGCTGAACCGTGTGCTGGGCTATATGCTGCACACCTATAAATGGCCCTTTCTGGCGGTGGTTGTCTGCATCCTGATCTCGGCCAGCGCCACCGTGGCGGGTGCTTCCTTCCCCCAGACCCTGGTGGATGATTACATCGCCCCCATGCTGTCCAGCGGCAGCAGCGATTACAGCCAGCTGGCCAGCGCCCTGCTGAACCTGATCTTCCTGCTGGCCCTGGGCGTGGTGGCCTCCTTTGCCTACAACCGCATCATGGTCACCATTTGTCAGGGCACCCTGAAACGCCTGCGCAACGACCTGTTCCGCAAGATGGAGTCGCTGCCCATCAAATACTTTGACACCCACGCCCACGGCGATATCATGTCGGTGTACACCAACGACGTGGACACCCTGCGCCAGCTCATGAGCCAGAGCATTCCCCAGGTCATCAACTCCGGCGTGACCATGGTGGTCACCCTGATCACCATGCTGGTGCTCAACCCCACCCTGAGCCTCATCTCCATCCTCACCGCCGTGGTCATGGTGGTGGTGGCCAAGAACTTTTCCCGCCTGTCCGGCCGGTATTATGTGGAACAGCAGAAAAACCTGGGCATTGTGGACGGCTTCATCGAGGAGATGCTGGACGGCCAGAAGGTGGTCAAGGTCTTCTGCCATGAAGAAGCCGCCAAGGCGGATTTCCACCGGGTGAACGAAGCCCTGCGGGACAGCGCCGACAAGGCCAACCGCTACGCCAACCTGCTCATGCCCGTAAACGGCAACATCGGCTGGCTGAGCTACGCCATCGTGGCCGTGGTGGGCGCCATCCTGGGCATCAACGGCATGGCCGGGGTCACCCTGGGCACCGTCATCACCTTTGTGGGCCTGAACAAGAGTTTCACCCAGCCCATCACCCAGATCAGCACCCAGCTGAACTTCGTGGTCAACGCTGCGGCGGGCGCCCAGCGTGTGTTTGACCTGATGGACCAGACTCCCGAAAAGGACGAAGGGTATGTGGAGCTGGTCAACGCCAAGGAGAACGACGACGGCACCGTGCAGGAAAGCAAGGAGCGCACCAACGTCTGGGCGTGGAAGCACCCCCACAAGGCCGACGGCACCGTGACTTATGCCAAGCTGGAGGGCGGCGTGGTCTTTGACAACGTGGACTTCGGCTACGACGAAAAGAAGATGGTGCTGCACAACATCAGCCTGTGGGCCAAGCCGGGCCAGAAGATCGCCTTTGTGGGCGCCACCGGTGCGGGCAAGACCACCATCACCAACCTGATCAACCGCTTCTACGACATTGCGGACGGCAAGATCCGCTATGACGGCATCAACATCAACAAGATCAAGAAGCCCGACCTGCGGCGCAGCCTGGGCATCGTGCTGCAGGACACCCACCTGTTCACCGGCACCGTGATGGAGAACATCCGTTACGGACGGCTGGAAGCCAGCGATGAAGAGTGCATCGCCGCCGCCAAGCTGGCCAACGCCGACGGCTTCATCCGCCGCCTGCCCGACGGGTACAACACCATGCTTACCGGCGACGGCGCCAACCTGAGCCAGGGCCAGCGCCAGCTGCTGGCCATTGCCCGGGCGGCCGTGGCCGACCCGCCGGTGCTGATCCTGGACGAGGCCACCTCCTCCATCGACACTCGCACCGAAAAGCTGGTGCAGGACGGCATGGACGCCCTGATGTACGGGCGTACCACCTTCGTCATTGCCCACCGTCTTTCCACCGTGCGCAACGCCGACTGCATCATGGTCATGGACCAGGGCCGCATCATCGAGCGCGGCACCCACGACGAGCTCATCGCCAAGAAGGGTATGTATTACCGCCTGTACACCGGCAACTTTGCCGACGATCCGGCCTGCGCGCATACACAAGAGCCGCGGCGGCTCCGAACACACCGCGGGGCCGCCGCGGCTTTTCCTTTTTATATTGCCCACTCGGCAGAGGGGGTGCGCCAGCTT
>CALXHS010000118.1 GCA_944388165.1 uncultured Gemmiger sp.
TTTGCCACGGCAATATCTGCCGAAGCCCGATGGCAGAATTTATATTGAAAGATATGGTGAAAAAGGCTGGCGTTGCAGAACAATTCAAAATTGATTCCGCAGCCACCAGCACCGAAGAAATCGGCAACCCTTTGTACTATGCAGCAAGACAGATGCTGGTGCGCCACGGCATTCCCTGTGAGGGGCACCGTGCTCGGCAGATCACCCGGCAGGACGGCGACGAGTACGATCTTCTTATTGGTATGGACAATGCCAACATCCGGAACATGCGCCGCATCTGTCCCCAAGCAGCCCAGAAGATCCGCCTGCTTCTTTCCTATACATCCCGTCCCGGTGAGGTTGATGACCCGTGGTACAGCGGTGACTTTGAAACTGCCTGGCAGGACATCAATGAGGGCTGCCGCGGCCTTCTGAAGGAACTGGGAATTCTATAAAGTTACAGCAGCCGGCACACAGCCTGCGTCAGCAAAGACTCCACCTTCGCCCATTCGGCAGCCTGGGTGCCGCTGCACATGACGTTGGCTGCTCCGGTAGCGGAAGCCAGTTTCATGGTTTCTTCCGGACTCAGACCGCGTTCTTCGGCCAAGGCGAAAGCAGCCACCACGCTGTCTCCCGCTCCCACTGTGCTGCCTACCGGAACAGAAATGGCCGGTGCGTAAAGACAGGTCTGCCCGGACACATACAGTGCGCCTTCAGCTCCCAGGCTGACCACAACCTTTTCAATGCCGGTCTGCACCAGGTCCATAGCGGCGGCCCTGACTTCTTCCAGCGTGGACAGCTGCCGGTTGACGTAACGGCTCAGTTCATCCTGATTGGGCTTGACCAGGTATGGACGCGCAGGAACGGCCCGGGCGAAGAGTTCACCATCTGCATCCAGGAATGCCTTTGCACCTGTCTGACGGCAGGCAGTGATATACTTTGCGTAGATATCGGTCGGGATGCCGCCGGGAACACTTCCGGCCAGAACAACAATATCCCCTGCTGTCAACCGGTTGGTAAATCGCAGAAAAAGCTGCTGCGCCTGTTCCTCTGTAACGGCTGCGCCGGGTTCATTGATATCCGTATTGGTTTTTCCTTCCGGGTCAATGATTTTCAGGTTGGTGCGTGTCTGTCCCGAAATCTCAACACAGTCCAGAGTGATCCCCTGCTGTTCCAGCATTTCCCGGATCTGTTTGCCGGTACTGCCGCCCAGCAAAGCAGTGGCGCGGCTCCTGCCGCCCAGTTTGGCCAGCACCTTGCTCACATTGATACCTTTTCCGCCCGCATCCAGGCGCAGACTGGAAATGCGGTTGACTTCGTTGACGGAAAAATGCGGGATTACCACGGTTTTGTCCAATGCCGGGTTCATGGTAAGAGTGTAGATCATAGCTGTATCCCTCTTTGTAAAATGTTGGAACTCCATGGTCCAACAATAACAGAGGCAAGAGTCCTTGTCAACGCTGCCGGAAAAGATCGGACGGTCAAATATAAAATGTAGTGGAACGCAACAGCGCGCTTTCTTACTTGACTTTTTTTCGTTGGAGGACTATCCTTTACAAAGGTTTTGGTCGTGTTTTGACTGTATAAAAGAAAGGAACCATGTCTTATGGAAGCAAATCCCAATGAAGTTTTGAGGGACCTGCAGAAACAGCTGTCACCCGTAAATGCCCGCAAAAACATCAACTTTTTTCTGCTGTTGAACGCGGGATTGTTTGTGACGGCGGCCGGCATCCATCTGTTCAAGACGCCGAACCATTTTGCCTTCGGTGGAACCTCCGGTCTTTCCATTATTCTGTCTACCCTGTTCCCCAGCCTGCCGGTCGGTACGTTTATGTGGATTGTGAACGCAGTTCTGGTCATTTTGGGATTCATCTTTTTGGGCGCAAAAGCCATGGGCTGGACCATCTATTCTTCGTTCGCCATCTCCTTCTATGTCAGCCTGTGTGAGATTGTCTATCCCATGCAGGGACCGCTGACCAAAGACACCATGCTGGAACTCTGCTTTGCCGTGATTCTTCCCGCTGTGGGCAGTGCGGTGGTGTTCAACATTGGTGCATCTACTGGCGGCACTGACATCGTGGCCATGATCCTGAACAAATATACCAGTTTGGAAATCGGACGCGCCCTGATGGTCAGCGATTTGGGAATCGTGCTGGTGGCAGCCTACTTGTACGGACCGCAGACGGGTCTGTACTGTATCCTGGGCATGATCCTGAAGTCCACCGTGGTAGACAGCGCCATTGAAAGTTTGAACCTGCGCAAGGTCTGCACCGTAGTAACCCAGAACCCCGACCCTGTCCGGGCGTTTATCGTGCAGAAGCTGAACCGTTCCGCCACAGAACAGCTGGCCAGCGGTGCCTATACCCATGAGCAGACCCACGTGCTGATGACGGTGCTGACCCGCCATCAGGCCGCCATGCTGCGCAACTTCCTGCGCGCTACCGACCCCCATGCCTTTATCACCATCGTGAACAGCAGCGAGATCATTGGCAAGGGATTCCGTGCCATCTGAGCATTATAGAACTCATATCCGCATACAGCAAAACACCGCAGACAGTCTATTTGGCTGTGCTGCGGTGTTTTGTTTTTCACTCATACTTTCGGCCAGCGACGATCAACGGAACAAACAGACTTCCCAGCACGGCGAACAAGAGAATCAGATTCACGCTTGACGCAGATAAAACCGGTACTGCAAAAAGCTGAAAAGTCAGGTATAACCAGGGAAATGTCACCAGAGCAATTACAGCCCATATTTGCGCGACACGAAGCATATGAGGCCAGTTTCGATTGTTGAAATGCACGCCGGGCAGATTCATCCGCACAGGACCGTCGCTCATAAAAGAAAGAGAAGCCTGATCGTAAATGCCCGGCAGTTTTCGCTGGGCGAACAGACAAAAATAAGCGCCGAAAAAGGCAAATATCCCCATATAGTTCAGGTAGAGAACATTCAAAAGATGCAGCTGTTGCACCACGGCACTGTCTATAACGGCACAAAGAAGTGCAGCACCATACCAGGCAACCGCCCGTTTGTCACTCTGCCAGATTCGCCCGGCAGGCTCACTGTACCCGATGGCAGTCTGTACAGCTTTCTCCGTTTCAGAGCGAGTCAGACTTTCCCCGTTATCTTTACGGCAGAGAAGCAACTCCGTTACAGTAACGCCCAAACACTCGGCAAGAGGCATCAGGAGAGAGGTATCCGGAAGACTGGCGCCTGTCTCCCACTTACTCACTGCCTTGTCTGACACAAACAAGCGGGCGGCCAGTTCTTTTTGGGTAAAGCCCTTTTCCTTGCGCAGGCCGGCCACAAAGGCACCGAACTGTTTTTTATCAATGGTATGCATGATGGTCTCCCCCTTTCCTGCTTTTATCATAGCCGAGAGAACGTTCTTTGACAACCGAATATCAGTAGAATGGCGTTGATTCGCTCTATTTAATCAAAAAATCCGGCAGACACCAGAGCGCCTGCCGGATTTTGTTTTTTCTGATGGAGGTTACTGCTCGTCTTCGCAGAAAGCCTTGAAGGTCAGATAGGCCATGTACACGTCTGCCTTGGAAACGACCTCAAAGGGAGAGTGCATGGAGAGCACCGGCACGCCAATGTCGATGGTGTCGATATCCTGGTTAGCCACGTACTTGGCAACCGTACCGCCGCCGCCGAGGTCGATCTTGCCCATTTCGCCGATCTGCCACGCGATGCCGTTCTTGTCCATCAGGCCGGTCAGATAGCTGACCAGCTCGGCGCTGGCATCGCTGGTGGAAGATTTGCCGCGGGAACCGGTGTACTTGTAGATGGCAACACCGCGGCCGGCATAGGTGCCGTTATCAGGCTCAAAAGCGTCATCGTAGCTGGGATCATAAGCGGCAGTCACGTCAGCAGACAGGCACTTGGAAGCCTTGCAGGCGGTGATGTAATCCACGCCCTGCGCTTCGCAGAGCTGCTGCAGGAAGTGGAAGGTATACATGCTGTTCAGGCCGGTCACACCGTCAGAACCCACTTCTTCCTTATCGGTCAGCACACAGACGGTAGTATACGCCGGGGAAACGGTGGTCATCTCAGCCATCAGAGCCGGGTAAGCATCCACACGGTCGTCATGGCCGTAAGCGCCGATCATGGAGCGGTCCAGACCCACGTCACGGGCGGTGAAGGCAGGAACGATTTCAATTTCGGCACGGGTGAAGTCATGCTCGGTGATGCCGTAGGTTTCATTGAGCATACCCAGCACGTTCAGCTTGACGCGGTTCTCCACGTCCTTGTCCTCGATGGGATCGGAACCGAACAGAATGTTCAGGTTTTCGCCGGTGATGCTTTCGGGCAGCTTCTTCTCGTTCTGCTTGGCAGCCAGGTGAGGCAGCAGGTCGGTGATGCAGAAAACGGGATCACTGGGATTCTCACCAATGCAGACTTCGGCGCAGCTGCCGTCGGCGCGGTACAGAACGCCGTGGATGGACAGCGGGATGGTGGCCCACTGATACTTGCGCACGCCGCCATAATAATGCGTGCGCAGATAGGCCAGGCCCTTCTTCTCGAACAGCGGCACCGGGCGCAGGTCCAGACGAGGCGCATCCACGTGGGCAATGTTCAGATGGAAGCCTTCTGCCAGGCTCTTACGGCCGATGGTGGCAGCCAACACACACTTTTTGCGGTTGATGAGATAGACCTTATCACCGGGGTTCAACTTCTGACCAGGCACGAAGGGCTTGTAGCCGGCGCCCAGCAGCAGTTCTTCACTGTAAGTAACGACTTCGCGCTCGGTCTTGGCGGCGTTCAGGAACTGCTTATACCCCTCGCAGAATTCATGAGCCGCCGCCATCTGATCGGGCGCACGGTCTGCTACAGTTTCATTTTTGTACAGCAGCTGCTGCAGTTCTTTCCCAGTTTTCTTTGCCATGTTCTTTAATACATCCTTTCACAAATGTAATATCTATGATTCGGCGCTGTTGTCAGGCAGTGTCGCCCTCACATCAGGAGGCATAGATCTCTTTGTAACGTTCGTAGCTGGTGGTGATTTTGTACACGTACAGCCGCATCTGGGGATACGGAAACTCATCCAGCGTTTTTCCGTCGGAGGAATACTCTTCGTTTTTCAAAAGCTCGCTCACCGCGGTAACACCGTTGTGATAAGCAGCAGCGGCAGTAGGCAGATCCTCAAATTTCAAAAGGCAATATGCCACAAAATAGCTGCCGAACCGGATATTGGTTTCCGGGTCGTACAGATCATCAAAGGTCAGCTGCTCCGTGGGGGCGATTTTTGACTTGATCCAGTCGAAGGTCACTTCGGTGATCTGCATCAGCCCCCTGGCTCCGACGTCGGATTCCGCCTGGGGATTGAAATTGCTTTCGGTACGGATAAAGGCGTACAGCGCCAGCGGATCAATCTCATATTTATCGGCGTAATATTCCACGTATTCCTGATATTTGCGCGGATAGCGCAGTTCGTTGATCTCCCTGTGCCACACGGAAAAAATCAAAGTTCCGGCAATCAGCAGAATTGCCAGCAAACAAAGAGCCAGACGAAGGATACCCGCTGAACGGAGGCGGGCGGCGCGTGTGAGGTTCTGTTTTTTCTTCATAAGCCTCCCTTCCGAGCAGGCTCAGGGCTCCTGCTCCAGACGTTGTAAAAGTGCCGCCGCCTTTTTCTGCAGGCATTCGGCAGTATCGTTGTTCTCCAACACAAAGTCTGCGGCATCACGCAAGGTCTGTTCCGGGGTCTGGGCATCCAGACGCCGGCGGGCCATATCGGGCGCAATGCCGTCCCGGGCACAGATGCGGGCTACGCTCTCTTCATAGGGAGCCGTCACCACGACCAGAAGATCGCACCGGGCGGCAAAGGGCGTGCCCACAATTACAGCTCCATCCACAAAAGCCAGGTGTGCCCCCTCTTCCGCGGCTTGCCGCAGACGGGCGTCAATACGGCGCAGAATCTCCGGGTGGGTGATTGCCGTCAGCTTGGCTGTGCCTTCCGGGGTGGCAAAGGCACGGTCGGCCAGCAGGCGGCGTCGCACTGTACCTGACTCATCTACAATATCAGAACCGAACACATTTTGCAACTGCTTTATGCAGGCAGAACCCGGTTCCAGAACTTCCCGGGCAACCAGGTCTGCGTCGATGCAGGGGTACCCTGCATTCGCAAACATCCGTGTCACGCTGGATTTTCCGCAGCCGGAGCGCCCTGTGATGCCAATTACCTTCATAATTCCACCACCCGGAAAGCAGCTGCCCGCAACAGACGGTTATAAACAGCCATGGAAACGCCGCTGCTCAAGGGGCAGCGGGCATAAACGACCTGGGCCCCGGCCTTGTCGCATTCCCGCAGGGCGGCAAACAGGCGGTGCGCCTGGGAAGCACCATCCCCGTCGGTGCCGTATTCGATGGAAGGCACCGGCAAATCTTTTCCTTCCCCGGTAAAACACATGGCAAATACCCCGGGCCCGGCATGGTCCTGCAGAAATGCTTTGTACTGCTCAAAGCTGCCTTTCAGGATGGTGACCTGGGCCTTGGGGGCATAGTGCTTGTATTTCATTCCGGGAGACCGGGCGGTTTCACCCGGCTTCAGCCGTTCCAGAATGGCATGGGAAACCAGGACTTCTTCCCTCAGCACCTCTTCCATCTGTTCCTTGGTCACATAGCCGGGGCGCAGCAAAACGGGATGTTCCCCGCAGACAGAAACCACCGTAGATTCCACACCCACGTCGGACTCTCCCCCATCCAGGATCAGCGGCAGGCGTCCATCCATATCGGCCAGTGTATCCGCCGCGTTGGTGGGGCTGGGACGGCCGGACAGGTTGGCGGAAGGGGCCGCAAAGGCCACGCCGGATGCCCGGATGACAGCCTGCACCACCGGATGGGAGGGCATGCGGATGCCCACGGTATCCAGGCCCGCACAGGTGACATCGGCCACCTCGGGCCCCCGGGGCATGACCATGGTCAGAGGCCCGGGCCAGAAGGCTTCCGCCAGGCACAGTGCCCGTTCCGGCACCTCCGATACCAGGCCATGGAGCATTTCCATACCGCAGATATGCACGATCAGGGGATTGTCCTGCGGACGGCCCTTGGCCAGAAAAATTTTCTCTACGGCCTGGGGATTGCGGGCGTCCGCCGCGATGCCATAGACCGTTTCGGTGGGCAAAGCCACCAGTTCACCGCGCTGCAGCAAATCTGCCGCCAGCTGGATGCTTTCTTCATTGACAGGCAAAACCTGTGTCTGCATGGTATTCATCTTCCTTTTATGAATTACAAGCCGGTCTGTTCGCCGGCGTTCATCTGCTTCAGTTTTTCTTCCCGGTCTGCCAGCAAAAGCGGTTCCACGACCAGGTCAAGGTTTCCGTTGAGGACCTCGTCCAGCTTATAGACCGTCAGGCTGATGCGGTGATCGGTCACCCGTCCCTGGGGGAAGTTGTAGGTTCGGATTCGTTCGCTGCGGTCGCCGCTGCCCACCTGGCTCTGACGCCTGGCGTTGTATTCCTGGTCATAGGCTTCCTGTTTTTGCTGCAGCAGACGGCTGCACAGTACCTTCAGTGCACGTTCTTTATTCTCCCGCTGACTGCGCTGGTCCTGACATTCCACCACTGTACCGGTGGGCAGATGAGTGACCCGGATGGCGCTGGAGGTCTTGTTGATATGCTGACCGCCCGCACCGGAAGCCCGGAAGGTATCAATGCGCAGATCCTTCGGGTCCAGTTCCAGCTCCACTTCTTCTGCTTCCGGCATGACAGCCACCGTGGCTGCCGATGTCTGGATGCGCCCCTGAGTTTCGGTCTGGGGCACGCGCTGCACCCGGTGGGCGCCGCTTTCGAATTTCAGACGGCTGTATACCCCTGCGCCTTCAATGGAAAAGACGATCTCCTTGATGCCGCCCAGCTCAGTCTCGCTGCACTGGATTGTTTCGCAGGACCAGTCCTTCTTGGCGGCATACATGGTGTACATCCGCCACAAATCATGGGCAAAGAGGGCGGCCTCTTCCCCGCCGGTGCCCGCCCGGATCTCCATGATGATGCTTTTGTCATCGTCGGCATCCTTGGGCAGAAGGAGCAGCCGGAGATTTTCCTCCAGCGCCGACAGGCTTTCCCTGTTTTTGCACAGTTCCTGCTGTACCATATCGATGAAGAGAGGGTCACCGGCCTCTTCCTGAAGCAGCGCCTGCTCTTCTTCTATCTCCTGCTGCAGAGCACGCCAGGCGCGCCAGCTTTCTATCAAGGGGGTCAGTTCCTTGTAGTCTTTGATCAGCCCGGCATAGAGTTTGGGGTCAGCCGCACTTTCAGGGGTGGTCAGCCGATACCCGATCTCTTCATACCGTCGCTCGATCTCATGCAGTTCTTCAAACATAAATCCCGAATTCCTTTACATAACCTTCTGTTTTGTCACGCACAAAGGTTCGGGGGCTACTGTTCCTGGCCGTCACGCAGAATCTTTTTGATGTTCTTTTCGATCTTTACGCGGGGCAGCATGATCTCATGCCCGCATTTCTGGCAGCGGATCTTGAAATCCATGCCTACACGCAATACGTCGAACCGGTTCGCACCGCAGGGGTGCGCCTTTTTTGTCTGGATCACATCTCCGACCCGAACATCCATACTTTCACCACCCGATTCATAATACTCATGGTTTTATTATATACCATACCGGCATTTTTGCAAATATCCGGCTCTGCCGCCGCATACAGTTGAATGACCGCACACGCGGAATACACAATATAGAGAGGACAAACAAATGCTTGAATATCGTGCTGAAGGCCTTTGCCGCAATGCCAACCACCTTACGCAGGAAGAACTGGAACACTGCCGTCAGACCGGCGAAGTGCTGCAAAGCACTGCCCTGGCTTTTGACACGGCACGCCGTCTGCGATTCGAGATCTGCGGCCGCCGCGCTGTGATGCCTTTTGAAGAATGTGTGGACGTACAACCGGGCGAGCCTATCAAGGATATTGCTGTGCTCACCCGTGTGGGGCGGCCCACCTGCTTTGTGATCACCGGTATCGCTCAGGAAGAAGGCGAGCCGGTCTATCTGCTTTCCCGCGCTGCGGCCCAGCGTGCCTGCCGCCGTCATTATCTGGACGCCCTGGAAAATGGCAGCGTGATTCCCTGCACTGTCACCCATATCGAAAACTTCGGTGCTTTCTGTGATGTGGGGTGCGGCATTTCTGCCCTTTTGCCCATCGACTGCCTGTCGGTCTCCCGCATTTCCAGCCCGGCAGACCGGGTCCAGGTGGGGCAACAGCTGCTGTGCGCCGTCAAAAGCCGCGATGTTCAAGGGCGCATTGTATTGACTCTGAGGGAACTGCTGGGAACCTGGAGCGAAAACGCCGCCTGCTTTGCGGCAGGTGAAACAGTAGTGGGGATTGTGCGCAGCGTAGAGGAATACGGCGTGTTTATCGAGATTGCCCCCAATCTGGCCGGGCTGGCAGAACCGGATAAGACCCTGATGGCCGGTCAGGCGGTGAGTGTGTACATCAAAAGTATTCTGCCGGACAAGATGAAGATCAAGCTGGTGGTGGTAAACAAGAATCTGAACCAATCCATGCGGTTTGAGCCCCACTACTTTGTTACCCGAGGACGCATCCGCCGTTGGACCTATTCCACACCGCAAAGCCGAAAACAGATCGAGACTGTGTTCTGAATCTTGCTGTCCAAATGCCGCCGCCACCTTGCCACACCAAGGCGCATGCGTTATAATAAAAGGCAGGAATACTATGAACAGGAAGTGATCCACCATGGCGGACGCGTTTACTGCGGGTGTTAAGCCCGGAGGCCTTACCAACAGCACGGAAATACGCCTTCTGCTGTGCTACCTGATCAAGACCACCGGTCCTGTGACGCGGGAGACCCTGGAAGGCGCCCTTCTGCAGGAAGAACTGGTCAATTACTTTGAGTTTGTAAATGCCCTGAGCGAGCTGGAGCACCAGAATCTGGTGACCGTGCAGGACAAGGGCTATAAAATCACCGAGAAAGGCGCCAGTGTAGCCGATACTCTCAGCTACGATCTCCCCCGCAGTGTGCGGGAAAGCGCCATTCTCGCGGTCATCCGCCTGCAGAGCTGGTCTCACCGTGCCGCCCAGAATCATGCTGCTGTGGAACATGATGCCAACGGATACCGGGTGGTCTGTGTCATCAAGGATCAGGATCAGCCGGAGAGTTTCCGGCTGGAACTGGCCATGCCCGACTCCCTCACCGCCGAGGAGGTCAAAAACCGTTTCATTGCCCGAGGAAGCCAGATTTACATGTCCCTGCTGGAGGCCCTGACCCAGCCGTTGTCCGACAATGACCGTCCGCCGGATGCAGCTCTTTGACGGTCCCTACCATCCCAAAAACAAAAGACACCTCCCGATGCGGAAATCCGCTGCGGGAGGTGTTTTGTTGTATGCGGTTACTGAGCGCCCAGATAGGCTTTGCGCACTTCGATGTTGTTGGCAAGCTCGGTGGCTTCACCCTCCATCTTGATGGTGCCGGTCTCCAGCACATAGGCACGGTTGGCGATCTCCAGTGCCATCTTGGCGTTTTGTTCCACCAGCAGTACGGTCACACCGTTGCGGTTGACGTCCCGGATGATCTTGAAGATTTCCTTCACCAGCAGCGGAGAAAGTCCCATGGAGGGTTCATCCAGCAGCAGCATTTTGGGACGGCACATCAGCGCACGGCCGATAGCCAGCATCTGCTGCTCACCGCCGGACAGAGTGCCGGCAGCCTGGCTGCGCCGCTCTTTCAGGCGGGGCAGCAGGTCATACACCATATCGAAGTCAGCCTGGATGGCGTCTTTGCCGTCACGGCGGGTATAAGCGCCCATCTGCAGGTTCTGCTGCACCGTCAGCCCGCTGAATACGCGCCGGCCTTCCGGAACTTGGGCCAGGCCCAGACGGATGATTTTGTGGGCCTCCATCCGGCTGATGGTCTGACCGCAGTACACGATCTCACCGCTTTTGGGTTTCAACAGGCCGGAGATGGCATGCATAGTGGTAGTCTTACCGGCGCCGTTGGCACCGATCAGGGTCACGATCTCCCCTTCATCCACATGGAAGGAAACATCCCGGATGGCGTGGATGGAGCCGTAATATACATTGATGCCCTTAACTGCGAGCATTTCCCCCATCGTCAGTCACCTCCCAAATATGCCGCAATGACCTTGGGGTTATTGCGGATGGCTTTGCCGTCACCATGGGCGATCACACGGCCGTAGTCCAGGACGGTGATCTCCTCACAGATGCCCATAACAAAGTTCATGTCGTGTTCGATCAGCAGAATGGCGATGCCAAACTGATCCCGCACGCTGCGCACGGTGTTCATCAGTTCTTCGGTCTCGTTGGGGTTCATGCCGGCAGCGGGCTCGTCCAGCAGAAGCAGCTTCGGATTGGTAGCCAGTGCACGGGCAATTTCCAGCTTGCGCTGCTTGCCGTAGGGCAGCTGAGAAGCCTTCAGAGAGGCTTCTTTGTCCAGGTCGAAGATCTTCAGAAGGCGCAGGGCTTCCCGGTTCATCTGATGCTCTTTTTCCCGGTAGGAAGGCAGGCGCAGGATACCGGTCCACATGTTGTAGCGGATCTGGTTATGCAATGCCACCTTGACGTTATCCAGAACCGTCATGTCGTTGAACAGGCGGATGTTCTGGAAGGTACGGGCCACGCCCGCCTTGCTGATCAGGTCCGGACTCTTGCCGGTGATGTCCTTGCCGTCCAGCACGATGTTGCCCTCCGTGGGGGTGTACACGCCAGTCAGCATGTTGAACACGGTGGTCTTGCCGGCACCGTTGGGGCCGATCAAACCATAGAGGTGGCCTTTTTCGATTTTCAGGTCAAGTTGCGCCACCGCCTGCAGGCCGCCGAAGGCAATGCCCAGGTTGCTAACTTCCAGCAGTGCCATCATTGCACCTCCTTAGCCTGCGGGCGCTTGGAGAAGCGGCCGCGGAACATTTCGACCATCCGCTTGCGCCAGGCCACCACCTGGGGGCTCTGGCTGAAGATCATGACCAGAATCAGGACGATGGCATAGATCAGCATGCGATAGTCGTTCAGAGAACGCAGCATTTCGGGCAGAACGGTCAGCAGAGCTGCCGCAATCACCGAGCCGCGGATATTGCCGATGCCACCCAGAACCACGAACACCAGGATCAGAATAGAGGTGTTGTAGTCGAACTTCTTGGCGACCAGCGAGGAATAGTTCAAGGAATACAGAACACCAGCGATACCGGCAAACACAGCTGAGGTAATGAAGGCCATCAGCTTGTACTTGGTGATGTTGATGCCCACACTGCGGGCTGCGATTTCATTATCGCGGATGGATTTGATGGCGCGCCCGGCCCGGGAGTTGATCAGGTTCAGAATAACTACCAGTGTCAGGATAACCAGAATGATGCCCAGGATGAAGGTGGAGCCTTTCTTGATGCCGGTGATGCCGATGGCACCGTTGATGATGGTGGTTCCATCAGCTTCCATACCCATGGAGGCCGCATCCTTGAAGGAGAAATGAATCCCCTTGGAGTCATAGCCCAGATAGCAGGCATTCATCACGTTCTTGACGATCTCGCCGAAAGCCAGTGTAACAATGGCCAGATAGTCACCGGACAGGCGCAGAACGGGTACGCCGACAATGAAGCCGAAGAGGCCGGCCACAGCGCCGCCCACCACAAAGGCCAGCAGCAGACCAAGCCAGTTGGGAACCTGCCCGTACAGCGTAGTCCAGACGATGGTGCCGGAGAAGGCACCTACGCTCATGAAACCGGCGTGGCCCAGGCTGAGCTCCCCCAGAATGCCTACGGTGAGGTTCAAAGAGATGGCCAGGATAACATAAGCACAGATAGGAACCAGCTGGCCGGACAGAGAGCTGGAAAGCATCCCCAGCGCCGAAAGCAGCTGAATAACCAGATAAAACCCGATCACAATGCCGAAGGTGATGAGGTTGCTCTTAGTCGATTTACGCAGATTTTTCAAGCGAAACATCCTCACCCCTCCTTACACTTTCACGTTGACCTTTTTGCCCAGCAGACCGGTGGGCTTGACCAGCAGCACCACGATCAGCACCAGGAACACAATGGCGTCGGACAGCTGAGTAGAAATGTAGGCTTTGCTCAGGTTCTCAATCACACCCAGGAGGATGCCGCCCAGGAAAGCGCCCGGGATAGAACCGATACCACCGAACACCGCAGCAACAAAGGCTTTGATACCAGGCATAGCGCCGGTGGTGGGCTGCAAAGACGGATAGGAAGAACACAGAAGCGCGCCAGCCACAGCCGCCAGTGCAGAGCCGATGGCAAAGGTCAGAGAGATGGTGGCGTTCACGTTCACGCCCATCAGCTGTGCAGCGCCGCGGTCCTCACTCACTGCCTGCATAGCATGGCCGGCAGAAGTGCAGTTGATGAAATAGAGCAGCAGCACCATGATGACCACACAGGCAAGAATGGTGACGATGGTTTCGGCGGAGATGGTCAGCTGACCGTCAAACAGGCTCACCGGCTTGAAAATGCTGGAGTTGGCAACCACCGAGGGGAAGCTCTTGGCATTGGAAGTCCACATGAGCTGGGCCACCTGCTGCAGCAGGTAGCTCATGCCGATGGCTGTAATTAGAACAGCCAAAGACGGAGCCTCACGCAAGGGACGGTAAGCCACCCGCTCGATGGCCACGCCCAGAATGGTGCAGACCACCATAGACAGCACAATGGAAAGAACCGGGTTCAGTCCAAAGGAGCCGAAAGCAAAAAACACAACATAACTGCCGATCATGATGACGTCGCCGTGGGCGAAGTTCAGCATCTTGGCGATGCCGTACACCATCGTGTAGCCCAATGCGATCAGAGCGTACACGCTGCCCAGGCTGATGCCATTGATCAGGTAGGACAAAAATTGCATCCTGAAATACACCTCACATCTTAAACGATCGTCTGCCGTACAAATACGGGCACGACATCATTCTACCATAGATGCCGTTTGCAGACAACAAGTTTGGCCGCCAGGGCATCCGGGCACGCAGGCCCAAAAAGCGCAAAGAGGGCTGCCGAAAAAACATTCGGACAGCCCCCTTTGGCAAAATTCAATTCATTGCAGGAAATTGCAAGCGGCAATTATTCCGCGGTGGCGTATTCGCCGTTGGTGACAACGTACACACGGGGCGGCTTGCTGACCATGCCGTTGGCTTCCCAGGTCTGGCCTTCACCGGTGGTGCCGTTAAAGGTCATGGTGGTGAAATCTGCCTTCAGGGCTTCGCACATTTCGCTGACGGACATGTCGCCGTTGATGCTGCCGTTCTGCACGCACTGATAAATGGCGTACACGCAGTCATAAGCGTCGGCTGCAAACTGAATGGGAGTTTCGCCGTAGGCTGCTTCGTAAGAAGCGACAAACTTCTGAGTGGTCTCATCGGTAGCGGTGGCGGAGAAGGGGCACAGCAGCATCAGACCTTCAGCCAGGCTGGTGTCAAAGCCTTCGATAGAGAGGATGCCGTCCATACCGTCGCAGCCGAAGAAGGTGGGCTTGTAACCAACCTTGTCAGCGGCGATGAGGATCTGAGAAGCCTCGTTGTAGTAGATCGGCAGGAATACCAGGTCGGCACCGGCGTTCTGGCACTTGGTCACCTGGGTGGACAGGTCGCTCTTGTTGTCGCTGGTAAAGCTCTCAGCGGCGACGATTTCCAAGCCCTTGGCTTCGATTTCAGCCTTGAAAGCGGTGTAGATACCGGAAGAATAAGCATCAGAAGAGTCGTAGATCACGCCAATCTTGGTGCCCAGAGCGTTTTCGGCAATATAATCAGCGGAAACAACGCCCTGGTTGGGGTCGGTGAAGCACATCTGGAAAACGTTGTCGCCGGTCTCCACTACGTCCACGGCGGAAGCGGAAGGCGTCAGCATGAACATGTTGTCATTGACGGTCTCACCGGCCACGGACAGGCTGGGGGTGGAAGTAACAGTGCCCAGCAGGACCTGCATACCCCAGTCCTTCAGGGTGTTGTAGGCGTTCATAGCCTTTTCGGCGTCATGTTCGTCATCTTCGAAGCTGAATTCAAAAACGGTGTAACCAGCAGCTTCATTGATTTCGTTCACGGCCAGTTCTTCGCCCTGCATAACGGCAATGCCGTAAGAAGCTGCAGAACCGGTGGTAGGGCCAATGCCGCCCAGCTTGATGGGCGTGGTGCTGCCGGTATTGGAAGCCTCGGCGGTAGCGGTGCTGTCGGTACCGGTAGAAGCATTGCTGCCGGTATCGGTGGAACCGCAAGCTGCCAGGCTCAGGACCATGGCGGAAGCCAAAGCTGCACTGATAAGCTTTTTCATAAATAATTCCCTCCTGTATTCACAACGCTTGCCGCAATCGTATTGCGGCGGGGCCGCACATGCCCGCGTTGGTATATAGATGTATTATAGCCTCCTGCATTTGATAGTTCAATGTGTTAAATCGACATAGTTTGTTTACAAATAATTCACTTTCTTAGTCGCTTTTCACAAACAACAGTAACAGAAGTTTAACATTTCGTCGTCTTGCTCACTCCCCTGCCCTTTTTTCTGATAAAAGGATTGCAAAACACGACGGAATTCGGCATAATAGTAGCAATAGGATGAAAGGGGTATAGAGAGTTCGATGAAATTACTGGAAGAACGTATTCTGAAAGATGGGCAGGTCCGCCCGGGCAATGTGCTTAAGGTAGACTGCTTTTTGAATCATCAGCTGGACGTGGAACTGCTGGATGATATCGGCGCGGAATTCAAGCGCATTTTTGGCGGCGACGGGGTCAACAAGATCCTGACCATCGAGGCTTCCGGCATTGCCATCGCCTGCATGACTGCCCGCCATTTCGACGTGCCCGTGGTCTTTGCCAAAAAGGCCAAGAGCAAGAACATTGACGGCGATGTGTTCACTTCCAAGGTCCAGTCTTATACTTACGGCAAGGAATACGAGATCACTCTGGCCAAGAAGTTCCTGGGTCCCCAGGACCGTGTGCTGATCCTGGATGATTTTCTGGCCAACGGCAAAGCCATGCGCGGCCTGCTGGACGTCTGCAAACAGGCTGGTGCCACGGTGGCCGGCATCGGTGTCTGCATCGAGAAGGGCTTCCAGACCGGCGGCGCCGAACTGCGCAGCGAGGGCTACAAGCTGGCCAGTCTGGCTATCGTGGATCATATGGATGACGACGGTTCCCTGACCTTCCGTCCCCAGGACTGATTCTTCCCTGCAAGTCATAAAAGGAGACAACGTGCTTTTTGTGCGTTGTCTCCTTTTTGTATAACGAAAACCACTCGCTAGGCGAGTGGTTCAAAAGAAGACTATAGTCGATACTGCAGAAAGAAAAACTCCCTTTGCTATAATAGAAGTGCGGTCTGCCAACTGCACAAGCCAAGCAA
>CALXHS010000119.1 GCA_944388165.1 uncultured Gemmiger sp.
GTCGGGGAGGGAATGAATGTTGCTGTCCTCATCTTCCATGCATTCTTCCAGGGAAACGGTCTGCACCCGTTTGGAGCGGGTGTGATACCACTTACGGAGGAAGTCTTTTCGGACATTGGTGTCCCACCGTTCAAAATCTTCCTCGCAGGGCATGTCCCGTATTACTTCCAACATGGGACCCCAGCCCTGTTCCTCGATGGTCTCTTCCACTACTTGTTTCATGACCTGGCGCACATCTTCCGGGTCGCAGAAGGGAATCTCATAGTCAGGGGGTAAGGCAAAGAGTGCCTGCACGCCCCAGCCCCGCACTTGTTCCACTCCTTTGGCCCACAGGGGCAAGGCATATGTTTGCGCTTACGGGAAAGCAGTGCCTGGTGCAGACGGGGACGAGAACAGCACATCCGGGCGGTCAGCGTCCCGCCCGGTTCCAACAGTCCAGTGGACTGTTGGAAAGTGCGCGGGTCCCTCCGTAACCTGATTAGCTGGAAAGGGGGCTGCAACCCCGGATTGCTCAACCAAAAAGCGCCCTGCCGGAAAGCAAGGCGCTTTTCTTATGTTTACTCCTGTGTCTGCGCTTACTCACCGCCAAAACAAACCCCCGCCCTGTGGCACAACAGGGCGGGGGCGTGCATTTTCGAGAGATCACTCGGCCAGCAGGCCGCGGTAGAGGATATTAGAGGTCACGTAGCTGACCTCCTGGGCCAGGCCGGGATGTTCAATGGCAAACAGGATCTTGGCGGCCAGCCGGGCGCCCAGGGTCTTGGGCTGGACATCCACGGTGGTGATCTGTTCCGCCACGTTCAGGTATTCGGCGTTGTTGTCGAAGCCGGTCAGGGCCACCTGATTTTCGGGACCGGTGCCCTTTTCCTCGTAATAGCGCTGAATAAAGTGGGCGATGTAGTCGCTGACGCAGACGAAGCCGTCGGGCTTGGTTTTCAGATGTTCCAGGAAATAGCTGATCTCCTCATAATGGGTGCGAAGTCCCAGCGGCCCGGTGAGGGACAGGGTGGGGTCGGGGGTCAGGCCCCGCTCCGCAAAGGCATCGAGGAAACCCCGGTAACGGTCGGTGTTGGTCTGGGCATACTGCACGTCGCCCAGAAAACCCAGCCGGGTATGGCCTTTGTCCAGCAGGCGTCCGGTGATCTGACGCACCAGGTCACGGCCTTCGATCAACAAAATGTCTCCGTGTAAACGGGAGAAGGGAAGTACAGGGATGGTATCCAGGTAAACTTTCGGCAAAGGAAGATCCGCCAGCAACTGCAGGATGGGCGGTGAATAAACATTCAGAACGATCATCCCTTCCACCGAACCGTCGGTGAGGTTGGCGGGCAGGGTATATCCCTCTTTATAGGAGGTAGGCAAATAAGTATACATCAGGTTAACGCCTTGGGCCGAAAGATCCTTGGCGATCTGGTGGATGATCTGCATCCAGAACAAAGAGGATTCCGGCCGGCAGACCACCACCGCCACGCTGCGGGTGTGGGGCGGTTCTGGGGCGGGCGCCTGCTGCCGCGGTGCCTGAAAATAGCCCATTTCTTCGGCTTTGGCCTGGATCTGACGCCGCAGTGCGTCCGACACACCGGGACGGTTGTTCAGCGCTTTCCAAACCGAGATGCGGGAGGTAGACAGCGCGTCCGCAATATCCTGCATGGTGGGTTTGCTCATGGTGGTACACCCCGTTTGAATTGTTTAGAATATATTCATTATACTGTGCCGGTAAGGAAATGGCAATATACATGTTAACAAAAGTTAACGCTTGATTTTGCACGTTTTAGCAAAACGAATAAAAGAATGTGGAAAAGCTACAAAAAAATGACAGGCACAACAAATCGTTCGGAAATTTGTGCGGTTTGACGGTTGACACTGGTACGAAAAGTAGTTAATATTAAGCTAACAAATGAAAACGTGCGGATAAAAATGTTAACAACGTTAAGGGGGAGTTAACATGCTGCCGCACAAACGGTCGAAAGGAGCGAATCGTATGAAAAAGGATAAGCCGACGACCGGCAAACAGCTGAAGCCGAAGCGCGGTCACTGGTCGCGGGACGACACAGAGCTGACTCTGCTGGGCCTGCCGGCCACTATCTGGTTTGCGGTATTCTGCTATCTGCCCATGTTCGGCCTGATCATCTCGTTCAAGGATTTCAGGCTGGTCCCGGGCAAGGGCTTCCTGGTCAGCCTGTTCCAGAGCGAGTGGTGCGGGTTCAAGAACTTCGAGTTCTTCCTGACCAGCAACACCTTCGGGATGCTGCTGCGCAACACCATCCTGTACAACCTGGTGTTCATCGTCATCAACCTGGTGATCCCGGTCACCCTGGCCATCATCATCAACCAGCTGTACTCCAAATTTGCCTCCAAGTGCTACCAGACCATGATGTTCTTCCCGTACTTCATGTCCTGGGTCGTGGTCAGCTACTTCGTCTACGCCTTCCTGAACCCGGATAAAGGCCTGGCCAACAACATCATCCAGTTTTTCGGCGGGGATAAGGTCATGTGGTACTCCCAGCCCAGCTACTGGCCCTTTATCCTGACCTTCATGTCCACCTGGAAGTCCATGGGTTACAACATGGTCGTCTACCTGGCCAGCATCACCGGCATCGATGCTACGCTGTACGAAGCCGCCATCCTGGACGGCGCCACCAAGTGGCAGCAGGCCAAGTTCATCACCATCCCCTCCATCAAGCCCATGATCATCATGATGTTCATCCTGAACATCGGCAAGGTCTTCTATTCCGACTTCGGTCTGTTCTGGCAGGTCACCCAGGGTGTGCCCAACTCCCTGTACAACGTGGCCAGCACCTTCGATACCTACATCTTCCAGTGCATCCAGAGCCAGGTAAGCGTAGGCCAGACAGCGGCTGCCGGCCTGTTCCAGGCGACGTGCTGCTGCATCACCATCCTGCTCACCAACTTCATCGTCTCCAAGCTCGATGAAGACAGCGCCATCATCTGAGAAAGGAAGGAGGAACAACATGTCTATTTCCGAAAAGCGGGCGTCCCGCAAGGCCGAAAAGGCGCTGGAACGGGAAGAAGCCAAGGCTGCCTTCCGTCTGAACCAGATCAAGCCTGTTACCAACGGTTTGTTCAATGCTCTGTTCGCCGTTCTCTCCTTCATCTGCCTGTTCCCCGTGGCTTACGTGGTGATGATCTCGGTCAGCTCGGAGGAATCCATCCGCCTGAACGGCTACGCCCTCATCCCCGAGACCTTCTCCTCCAGCGCATACATGTTCCTGTGGAACGAGCGCGGCACCATCGCCCACGCCCTGTTCATCTCCATCGTGGTCACCGTAGTAGGCACCATCCTGGGCGTCCTGCTCACCACCACCATGGGCTACGTGCTCTCCCGCCCGCAGTACCGTCTGCGCAACTTCTTCAACTGGGTGGTCTTCATCCCCATGATCTTCAACGGCGGCATGATCGCCAACTACGTGGTCGTGGCCAACCTGCTGCACCTCAACGACACCATCTGGTGCTTGATCCTGCCTCTGGCGGTATCCAGCTTCAACGTCATCATCTCCAAGACCTTCTTCCGCACCACCATCCCTGATTCCATCATCGAATCGGCCAAGATCGACGGCGCTTCCCAGCTGACCATCTTCAGCCGCATCGTGGTGCCCATCTCCAAGCCTGTGTTCGCCACCATCGGTCTGTTCCTGACCTTCGGTTACTGGAACGACTGGTTCCAGTCCAGCCTGTACATCTCCAAGAACAACCTGGTCAGCCTGCAGGCTCTGCTGAACAACATGATGAAGAACCTGGACTACATCGCCAACAACCCCTCTGCCGGCCTGAGCCTGCAGCAGTACCGCAACTCCATGCCTTCGGAATCCGTCCGCATGGCCATCGCGGTGGTCATCGTCATCCCCATTGCCTGCGCCTATCCCTTCTTCCAGAAATACTTCATTTCCGGTCTGACCATCGGCGCTGTCAAGGGCTGATATCTCTTCATTGTATTCCGACAGGATTCCCTGTCCCGCAACCATACACGAAAAGGAGCAACAACATGAAAAAGTTCAACAAGGTTCTTGCGTTGGGCATGACCGGCGCCATGGCCCTGAGCCTGGCAGCCTGCGGCGGCAACGGCGGTTCTTCCGCCGCCACCGGTGAAACCACCGGCACCGACGAAGTCGTCACCCTGACCTGGGTCACCGTCGGCAACGGCCAGCCCACCAACTACGACGCCTGGCTGGAGCAGATCAACCCCTACCTGGAAGAGAAGATCGGCGTCAACCTGGACGTGCAGGTCGTTTCCTGGGGCGACTGGGACAACCGCCGCAACGTCATCGTCAACACCGGCGGTGAGTACGACATCCTGTTCACCAACATGAACACCTATGTCAACGACGTGAACATCGGCGCCTTCGCCGATATCAGCGAGCTGGTCAAGACCGCTACCCCCGACCTGTATGCTTCCATCCCCGAAGATTACTGGGAAGCCTGCGAAGTGGGCGGCAAGCTGTACGCCGTGCCTTCCTACAAGGACTCCTCCATCACCGAATACCTGGTCTGGGATAAGGAACTGGCCGAATCCACCGGCTTCACCATCCCCGAAGCCATCTCTATGTCCGAACTGGGCACCATGACCGATGTGCTCACCGACATGACCGCCTCTTCCGGCGAAGCTGCCTTCCCCATGAACCAGAACGGCGCCACCTGGGCTGCCTTCGAGTACGACAACATGGGCACCGGCCTGCTGCCCATCGGCGTGCGTTATGACGACGCCACCGCCACCGTCGTTCCCGTCCTGGAGCAGGAAGACGTGCAGGCTACCCTGGATACCTTCCATGAATGGTATCAGGCCGGCATCATCAACTCCGACGCCGCCACCAAGCCCGAAGAAAACGCCTACAAGCCCTGCAGCGTAGCCCAGGGCTGGTCCGGCGCTGCCAAGACCACCTGGGGCCCCAATATGGGCGTTGAGGCTGCCGTCACCAAGCTCGGCCCCACCATCGTTTCCAACGATACCGTCCGCGGCTCCATGAACTGCATCTCCGCCAACTGCGCTTACCCCGAAAAGGCTCTGCAGCTGCTGGAACTGGTCAACACCGATTCCTACGTCCGCGACCTGCTGTACTACGGCGTCCAGGGCGATGACTGGGATTACACCGACGACACCAAGGAATGGGTCCACAAGAACAACGCCAACTGGACCATGGCCGGCTACACCCAGGGCAGCTTCTTCGTTGTCACCCCCACCGATGACTACGACTTCAACCAGTACGACGAAGTCAAGGAGCTGAACGAGGCCGCCGAGCCCTCCGTCCTGCTGGGCTTCAGCCTGGATACCAGCGCCTTCAAGGATGACCTGACCAACTGCGTCGCCATCTACGAACGCTACAAGGGCGAACTGCTCACCGGCACCAAGCCCACCGACGAGATCGTTCCCGCCATGATGAAGGAACTGCGTGAAAACGGCAACTTCGACAGCATCGTCGCTCAGTGCCAGGAGCAGGTCGACGCCTTCATGGCCAGCAACGGCGGCGCTTCCGCCGAGACCGCGGCCGAGTAATCGTCCCCGGCTGAAATCCGTCACCAACCCGTAACACAAAGGCCGTCGCTTCGCGCGGGCAGGAGAAAACAGCAGCAGCGGCAGCGCGCCGCCGTCTTTGATCGAACAGCATCTTTCAAGATCGATCCAGCTTTTTCACCGGCCCGGCCCAGCGGCGGCCTTTTTGTGGGGGTTATCCCCCAAAAACCGCGCTGTCCCATACAAAAAAATCAAATTTCCGTACGAGGGGTGTCCGCCCATGAAACAGCACGCCATACGGACCGTCTATGTGGTCCACCATTCCCACACCGATATCGGGTACACCGATCTGCAGGAACACGTCATCGATCTGCAGGTGGACTATATCCGCAGCGCCCTGCGCCTGATGCAGGACCCCGCCAACGCCGATTTCCGCTGGAACTGCGAGACCCTGTTCTGCGTGGAGGAATTCTTCAAATCCGCTACTGAGGAAGAAAAGGCGCAGTTCATGGCCCTGGCCAAAGACGGCCGCCTGGGCCTGTCTGCCAACTACCTGAACTTCACCGACCTGCTGGACTGCGGCATCTATGCCCGACGCCTGGGCCAGTGGCGGGAGAAATTCGCCGCCGAAGGCATCAATTTCAACACGGCCATGTGTGCCGACATCAACGGCATTTCCATGGGCCAGCGGGACGCCATGATCGGCAAAGGCGTGGAATTTCTGTACACCAACATCCACTGCCACCACGGCATGTACCCCCTGCACCAGAACCAGAACGCCTATTTCTGGGAGAACAAGGAGGGCCGCCGCCTGCTGGTGTGGAACGGTGAGCACTACAACCTGGGCAACGTGCTGGGCCTGCGCCCCAACCACACCCCCAACTTCATGACCATGGACCGCCTGGGCACCGCCCCTCTGCCGGAGGACGACGTGGAAGCCCTGGCCCAGAACCTGGACGGCTACCTCACCGAATGTGAGGAGAACGGCTATCCCTACGACTTCATCCTGGCTTCGGTGTCCGGCGTGTTCAGCGACAACGCCCCGCCGGAACCCCTGATCCTGCAGACCATCCAGGGCTACAACCGCCTGTACGGCGAAGCTGTGGAAGTGCGGATGGTCAGCCTGCAGGAACTGTACGCCGCCATCGCCCCCAAACTGGCTGACGCCCCGGTGTATCGCGGGGACCTGACCGACTGGTGGGCCAACGGCGTGGGCTCCACCCCCTATGCGGTGAAGCATTACCGGGACGCCTGCCGCAGCTATGAGCTGGCCCGCCGCCTGGACCCCGACCTGGAAGAACACCAGCCTGCCCTCATGCGGGAGGCTGAGGACGCCCTGCTGCTCTATGCCGAGCACACCTGGGGCCACTCCGCCAGCATCACCGACCCATACCAGACCATGGTGCTGGACCTGGATATGCGCAAGAACGCCTATGCTTCCCGGGCCCACGAGGCTGCCGCCCGCATGCTGGGCCGCATCGCCCGGGACCAGGGGGATATTCTGCGGTACTACGCCACCAGCGGCCGTATCCGGGTGCAGAATCCCACCAGCCTCACCGGCCCCATGGCGGTGGAGTTCTATGTGGAGACTCTGCCCGCCGGACTGCCCGACGCCGTCATCCGCGGCGAGGACGGCCATGTGATCCCCTGCCAGGTCAGCCCCCATCCCCGGGGACGCCGGATTTCTTTCGTGGATACCTTTACGCCCGGGGAGGTAAAACAGTATACTTATGAGAGAGCCCAGGCCGAGGAGACCCGCCTGAACACCCGCAAGTGCTATGTGGGTGCCGAGCGCATCCGGGACATCGTCAACGATTACGACCCCGTTACCTTCCGCCTGCCCTACAGCTTCGAAAACCGCTTCTTCCGCCTGGAATACCAGGTGGGCAAGGGCCTGTGCAGCCTGTACGACAAGCGGGCCGGCCGGGAACTGATGACCCAGGAAGGGCTGCCCTTCTTCACCCCTGTGTATGAATGCACCCCCGTGCGCCCCGGCCGCACCGACGTGTACGAGGAACGCCGCCTGCTGGGCCGCAACATCCGGGGCCAGCACGCCAAACAGTTCCCCGCCACCCTGGAAGAGGTGGTCTGCGAGGAGCACGGCCCGGTGTTCACCATCCTGCGGCTGCGCGGGTCCATGCCCGGCACCATCCACTGCGACGTGGTGCTGAAACTGTACGAGGACCTGCCCCGCATCGACATGCGCCTGGAACTGGGCAAGACCATCACCACCGATGTGGAGAGCGTTTACCTGCCCCTGACCCTGGACCTGCCCGGTAGCGAAGTGTGGCTGCGCAAGGGCGGCCGGGAAGCCATGCGCCCCGGTGTGGACCATCTGCCCGGCGCGGGCATGGAATACAGCATGAGCGACGACGGTCTGGCCTTCCTGGGCCGGGACGGCGGCGTGCTGCTGGGCAGCCGGGACGTGCCGCTGTTCTACTTCGGGGAACTGAAGCACCATCCCATCCGCCTGTGCGAAAACCGCCCGGAGGACAACCGCCGCCCGGTGTACAGCTGGGTGATGAACAACACCTGGGAGACCAACTTCAAGCTGGACCTCTCCGGCTGCACCGAGTACCGCTACACCCTCACCCTTACCGACGAAACCGACCCCGAGCGTGCCCTGGACCGGCTGCATGAACAGCAGTTCGACCCCATCGTGCGCATCGTGGGATAATCCTTTCCCCCAATCATAGGAGGTTATCAGTATGGCAAAGATCATTGGCAACGCCCTGCCCAACATTCCCTGGCAGGACCCGCCCGCCGTCACCCGCACCCCGCTGTGGCGCTATGACGGCAACCCCATCATCGGCCGCGACGGCAACAAGCGCTCCAACAGCGTCTTCAACAGCGCCGTGGTGCCCTTCAAGGACGGCTTCGCCGGCGTGTTCCGCTGCGACAGCCTGTCCATCAGCATGGATATTTTCGCCGGTTTCAGCAAGGACGGCATCCACTGGACCATCGACGACGAGCCCATCCACCTGGTGGGCGACGACCCCGAAGTGACCAACCGGGAATACCGCTATGACCCCCGCGTCTGCTACATGGACGGCAAGTATTATGTTTCCTGGTGCAACGGCTACCACGGCCCCACCATCGGCCTGGCCTGGACCGAGGACTTCAAGACCTTCCACCAGCTGGAAAACGCCTTCCTGCCTTACAACCGCAACGGCGTGCTCTTCCCCCGCAAGATCCAGGGCCGCTACATGATGATGAGCCGTCCCAGCGACACCGGCCACACCCCCTTCGGCGATATCTTTGTCAGCCAGAGCGAGGATATGGTCTACTGGGGCCGCCACCGCTACATGATGGGCGCCGTCAAGGGGGACGAATCCGCCTGGCAGAGCCTGAAGATCGGCCCCGGCCCCATCCCCATCGAGACCGACGAAGGCTGGCTGCTCATCTACCACGGCGTCATCAACACCTGCAACGGCTATGTCTACCGCATGGGCGCGGCCCTGCTGGACATCGACGAGCCCTGGAAGGTCAAGGCCCGGGGCAAAGATTACATCCTGGCCCCCCATATGCCTTATGAGTGCATGGGCGACGTGCCCAACGTCACCTTCCCCTGCGCGGCCCTCGCCGACGCCGCCACCGGCCGTATCGCCGTCTACTACGGCTGCGCCGACACCGTCACCGGCCTGGCCTTCACCACCGTAGACCGGGTGCTGGACTACATCAAGGCCAATTCCTTCTGATTTTTGGAGCTGAACCCCCCAGGAAAGGATTCACTATGCGTACCATTGATTTTTTGGACAAGCGCGTCAACGGCATCTGCACCGAGCTGCAGAAACTGTCGGTGAAGCAGAAATTCCCCACCGATAACTGGCTGTACAAGCCGGGCAACTTCCTGCGTCCCGAGGACGCCGACGCCGACCCCGCCCCCTTTGAGCCCTTCGACTGCCGCACCATGCACTGGTACGGCCCGGACAAGCACTACTGGTTCCGCGCCGACGTCACCGTGCCCGCCGAGATGGAGGGCAAGCCCCTGTGGATGCACGTCTGCACCCAGATCGACGAGTGGGACGACGCCAAGAACCCCCAGTTCCTGCTGTTTGTGGACGGCGTGGTCACCCAGGGCATCGACATGAACCACCGGGACGTGCTGCTGGACCGCTGCGCCCAGGCGGGCAAGACCTACCGCCTGGAACTGCAGGCCTACACCGGCATCCTGCACACCGAGTTCAACCTCATTGTGGACCTGCGGGAAGTGGACCCCGAGATCGAAGGGCTGTACTACGATCTGGTGGTGCCCCTGCAGGCTTTCCCCCGTCTGGACCCCGACGGCAAGGCCCGCCGCGACCTGGAACGGGTGCTCAACGAGGCGGTGAACCTGCTGGACCTGCGCACCCCCTACAATGAGAGCTTCTACGCCAGCGTGGCCGAAGCCCGCAAATATCTGGACAAGGCCCTGTACACCGACCTGGCCGGCCATGACGAGGTCATCGCCAGCTGCATCGGCCACACCCACATCGACGTGGCATGGTGGTGGACGGTGGCCCAGACCCGGGAAAAGGTCTGCCGCAGCTTTGCCACCGTGCTCAAGCTGATGGAGGAATACCCCAACTACAAGTTCATGTCCAGCCAGCCCCAGCTGTACTGCTTCCTGAAACAGCGCTACCCCGAACTGTATGAGCAGATCAAGGCCCGTGTGGCCGAAGGCCGGTGGGAACCGGAAGGCGGCATGTGGGTGGAGGCCGACTGCAACCTGACCAGCGGCGAAAGCCTGGTGCGCCAGTTCATCTACGGCAAGAAATTCTTCAAGGAAGAATTCGGCCTGGACAACCGCATCCTCTGGCTGCCCGACGTCTTCGGCTACTCCGGCGCCCTGCCCCAGATCATGAAGAAGTGCGGTATCGACTACTTCATGACCACCAAGCTGGCCTGGAACCAGTTCAACAAGATGCCCTACGACACCTTTATGTGGCGGGGCATCGACGGCACCGAGATCTTGACCCACCTGGTCACCACCCTGGGCGTGGGCCAGGACGAGAAGGACTTCTTCACCACCTACAACGGCATCCTGCACCCGGACGCCCTCATCGGCGGCTGGCACCGCTACCAGCAGAAGGACATCAACAACGATATCCTCATCTCCTACGGCTACGGCGACGGCGGCGGCGGTCCCACCCGCGCCATGCTGGAGACCTCCAAGCGCATGGAGAAGGGCATCGAAGGCATGCCCAAGGTGCGCCAGGTATTCTCCCGCACCTACTTTGAGGAACTGAAGGACCGTGTTTCCGGCAACCGCCGCCTGCCCACCTGGGAAGGGGAACTCTACTTCGAGTATCACCGCGGCACCCTCACCTCCATGGGCCGCAACAAGCGTTCCAACCGCAAGGCGGAACTGCACATGATGGACCTGGAACTGCTCAGCGTGCTGGCAGCCCCCGGCGCGGCCTATCCCAAGCAGGCCATCGACGACCTGTGGCACGGCATCCTCATCAACCAGTTCCACGACATCCTGCCCGGCTCCTCCATCAAGGAAGTGTACGAGGTCACCAAGAAGGAATACGCCGAGATGGAAGCCAAAATCTCGGCTTTGAGCCAGGAACGCCTGGCTGCCCTGACCCCGGCGGGGGAGGGCGTCACCCTCTTCAACACCACCGGCTTTGCCCGCAATGACGTGGTGGAACTGGGCGCATGCGACGCTGCCGCCCTGGCCGACGAGACCGGCAAGGTCTACCCCGTGCAGCAGACCGCCGACGGCGCCGTGGTCTTTGTGGAGGACCTGCCCGCCAAGGGCCGCAAGACCTTCGCCAAGGCTGCCGCTCCCGCCCCGGCCGCGCCCTTCACCATCAGTGCCGACGGCCGCAGCATCGAGACCCCCTTCTACACCGTTTCCTTCGATGAACACGGCCAGATCGGCCGCCTCTTCGACAAGGACAACCGCCGCGAAGTGCTCCAGGCGGGCAAGGCGGCCAACGCCCTGCGTGTCTTCGAGGACAAGCCCATCTACTACGATAACTGGGATATCGACATCTACTACACCGAAAAGTTCTGGGATGTCACCGACCTGAAAGCCTTCACCTGGACCGAAAACGGCCCGGTGCGCGCCACTCTGCATGTGGAGCGGGCGTTCAGCAACTCCACCATTACCCAGGATATCCACTTCTATGCGGGCTCCCGCCGCATCGACTTCGTCACCACCGTGGACTGGCACGAACATCAGCATCTGCTGAAGGTGGCCTTCCCTTGCAACGTCCACACCGACGAAGCCACCTTCGAGGTGCAGTACGGCAACCTGACCCGCAAGACCCACACCAACACCAGCTGGGACCGCGCCCGGTTCGAAAGCTGCGGCCAGAAGTGGGCCGACCTCTCCGAAGGCCATTACGGCGTCAGCCTGCTCAACGACTGCAAGTACGGCCATTCTGTCAAGGACAGCTGCATCAGCCTGACCCTCATCAAGTCCGGTATTGAGCCCAACCCCACCACCGACCAGGAAGTGCACCACTTCACCTACGCCCTGTACCCCCATGCCGAAAACTGGCGTGCCGCGGGCACCGTGCGTGAGGCCTTCTTCCTCAACCAGCCCGCTCTGGCTCTGGCGGGCGGCACCCCCGGCGAAGCCTTCTGCCTGGCCGCCGTGGAAGCCCCCAACATCGTGCTGGAGACCGTCAAGCAGGCCGAGGACGGCGACGGCATCATCCTGCGTATGTATGAGTGCGACAATTCTCTCACCGAGACCGTGCTGCACTGGGGCCGCCCCTTCACCAGCGCCGAAAGCTGCGACTGTCTGGAACAGCCGGACGGCGAACCCGTTTCCATCGAGGACGGCGCCATCCGCTTCACCGTCAAGCCCTACGAGATCAAGACCCTGCGCATCCGCTGATCAGCGCAGTACAAACCAAACAACACTGGCCGCAAGGCCGCGAGGAAATTTCCTATGGCTATGGAATTTTTGCCCCAGCCGAAACGGGTGGACCACCGCCCGGGCAACTTTGCCCTGACCCCCCACACCCGGGTGGTCCTGGCCCCCGGCACCGCCCCCGGTGCGCTGCTCTACGCACAGATGCTGCAATCCGCCTTCCGCGACCACGCGGGGCTCACCCCGGCCCTGGGCCGGGGGGCCTCCGGGGCGGGGGATGTGACCCTGACCATTGACCCCGCACAACAGCCCGCCCACTACACCCTCACGGTGGCGCCCCAGGGCGTCACCCTGGCGGCGGGGGACGACGAAGCCCTGTGCAACGGTGTACAGACCCTTATCCAGTACACCGAAGCCCACGGCGCTTTGCTGCCCGCCCTGGTTCTGGAAGACTGGCCCGACCTGCTCAACCGCGGGTATTACCAGGACTGTTCCCGGGGCCGGGTCCCCAAAATGTCCTACCTCAAGCGGGTGGCCGACCTGCTCTGCCGCTACAAGATCAACCAGTGGCAGCTGTACATTGAGCACACCTATCTCTTCCAGAACCTGTCCGAAGCCTGGCGGGACGACACCCCGCTGATCGCCGACGACATTCTGGAGCTGGACGATTACTGCGCCGCCCGTCATATCGAGCTGGTGCCCTCTTTGTCCACCTTCGGCCACATGTACAAGATCCTCTCCACCAAGACCTGCTGCGACCTGTGTGAGCTGCCGGATTCCGAAAAGATCCCCTTCTCCTACACCTACGCCGGGTGGCATCATACCCTGAACGCCTCCGACCCCGATGTGGTGGAGTTCGTGAAGAAGCTCATCGACGAGTACCGGCCGCTGTTCCGCTCCAACAAGTTCAACATCTGCGCCGACGAGACCTTCGATCTGGGCAAGGGCCGCAGCAAGGCCCTGGCGGACGAACTGGGGGAAAAGACCCTGTATGTCCGCCACGTCAAGGCATTGTGCGAGTATCTGGTGTCCCAGGGCTGCACCCCCATGTTCTGGGGGGACATTATGTGGCGTTTCCCCCAGAGCTGCGCCGAACTGCCCAAGGAGACCATCTGCCTGAACTGGGGCTACCTGCCCGACCAGCGGGAAAACGAGATCCGGGACATCGCCGCCAGCGGCATCACCCAGTATGCCTGCCCGGGCGTCTGCGCCTGGAACCGCTGGGTGCCCCTCTACCGGTATGCCTACTCCAACATCCGGCGGATGTGCGGCTATGCCCACAAGTACGCCGCCATCGGTCTTTTGAACACCGACTGGGGCGACTACGGCCACATCAATGACCCCCGCCTGACCATCCCCGGCATGCTGTACGGGGCGGCCTTCAGCTGGAACGCCGAGCCGGTGGAGATGGAGGAGCTGAACGAAGCGGTGTCCCGCATCGGCTACGGCGATACCTCCGGCAAGCTCATGGATGCCATGACCGACATGTCCGACCATGAGATCTTCGACTGGCAGCACGCGGTGAACTGGATCGAGGGCGACGACGCCCGCCGCGCCGAACTGCTGGCCGAACTGGATATGACCCGGGTGTCCGCCGCCAACGCCGCTGTGGCCGAAGCCCGGGACCGGGTGCTGGCCTGCTCTGCCGCGCTGCCTGCCGGGCAGAAGGAGATCGTCTCCCTGGCCTGCGTCACCGCCGAAAGCGTTACCCTGTGGAACGAGATCGGCGTCTGGCTCACCGGTCCCCGGGAAGAAAACCCCGAACTGGCCGCCCGCCTGGAACACTGGTACGCCGTGTACCTGACCCAGTGGCGTCAGGTCAGCCGGGAAAGCGGTCTGCCCAATCTCACCCGCCTCATCGTGCGTTACGCCGATCTGCTGCGGGACCGCCAGTACGGAAAGGTCTGAGCGCCGGGAGGGGTAGCCCATGGGCTGGTTCAAAGAACTGTTTTTCCCCGCACAGGCCCCCACCGAAGCACAGCTGCAGTCCGGCCGCCGCTGCCTCATCACAGAAGGCGCCGTTGCCGCCGTCATCTATTCCATCGGCACCGGCAACTTCCTGGCCGGGTATCTCAGCTGCCTGGGCGCGTCCATCTCCTTCTGCGCCCTGGTGGCCATGATCCCCCAGCTGGGATGTGTGCTGCAGTTTCTGTCTCCCTTCGTGTTCGAACGCATCCACCACCGCAAACTGGCCATCTGGATCATGTGTGTGATCTACCGCCTTTCTCTGGGCGTGGTGCTGCTGGTGCCTCTGGTTGTGCCGGAGGCCCGGCATGCCCGGCTGGTGGTGCTGGTCCTGTATACCATTTCCTTCTTTTCCGCCGGTCTTGTCACCCCGGGGCTGCAGCACATGACCCTGGGCCTGGCACCGGATGGTTCCCGCGGGCAGTTCTTTGCCCGCAAAGACATCGTGGCCGCCTGTGTGAACAGTGCGGCCACCCTTCTGCTGGGCCGTCAGCTGGACTATTTCACTGACGCCGGCAAGACCTATACCGGGTTCCTGGTCATCGGCGGGGTGTGCTGCGCCCTGGCTGTGACCGACGCCATTCTGCTGGCCCTGGTACGGGAAAACCCCGTCAAATTCGTCAGCCGCATGCGCCCCGCCGACATCCTGCGCCCGGTGCGGGACCCCGTGTTCCGCCCCCTGCTGCTCTACTCGGTGGTGGGCGGCCTGGCCAGCGGCATGGCCACGCCCTTCCTGTCGGTGTATCAGCTGCGTGTACTGGACCTCAGCCACACCTTCATCACCTCGGTGGGTGTGGTGTCGGCGGTGGCGGGCATGGCAGGCAGCTGGTTCTGGGGCCGCTGTGCCGACGCCGCCGGCTGGCGCCGGGTCATCCGCCTGACCGCGGCCATCAGCCTTTCCTGCACCCTGGGCTGGGCCTTCATCCGTCCCGGGTGGGGCCCTTCACCGCCCCGGTGCTCATGGTGGCCACCGCCGCCTGTTCCGGCGGCGCTTCCATCGCCAGCATGAACCTGCAGTTTGCCTCCAGCCCCGAAAGCGGCAAGACCGCCTACATCGGCGTGACTTCGGCCATGGCCAGCATTGCGGCCTGCACCTCCGCCGCCGTGGGCACCGCCCTGCAGCCTTTGCTGCAGAACCTGCTGGGGGCGGGCAGCATTCCGGTGCTTTTCCTGCTGGCCGGGTTGGGCGGCTTTGCCAACCTGACCATCAACGGGCGCAAACTGCCCGATTCCCGTTCCTGAAATCTTTTACCGGGAGGATTGCTTCATGTTTCCCTATCAAGACCCCAAACTGCCGGTGGAACAGCGTGTGGAGGATCTGCTCTCCCGCATGACTCTGCGGGAAAAGATCCTGCAGACCGACCAGTACTATTCCGGCGACTTCACCACCCAGGACGAAAACGGCCTGGTCACCCATCTGGATATGGACCGTCTGGACGCCCTGCTGGGCGGGTACAGCGCGGGCAGCCTGCAGTTGCGGGGCATGAGCGCCGCCCAGGCCAACACCGTGCAGCGCTACGCCATGGAAAAGACCCGTCTGGGCATCCCGTTCCTCTTCAGCGAGGAAGCCCTCCACGGTCTCATGACCGGCAAGGCCACCAGCTTCCCCCAGCAGATCGGCCTGGCCGCCACCTTTGACCCCGACCTGGGGCGGCAGATGGGCCATGCCATCGCCGCCGAAGCCCGGGCCCAGGGCATCCATGAGACTTACAGCCCGGTGATGGACCTCATCCGCGACCCCCGCTACGGCCGTGGGGAGGAATCCTACGGCGAGGACACCCACCTGTGTGCCGAGTTTGCCCGGGAAACGGTGCGCGGCCTGCAGGGGAATGACCTTTCCGCCCCCGACGCCGTGGCTGCCGAACCCAAGCATTATGTGGGGTACGGCAACCCGGTGGGCGGGCTGAACTGCGCCCCCTGCACCATGGGCCGCCACGATGTGTTCAGCGACTGCCTGCCGGTGTTCGAGGCCGCCTTTGTGGACGGCGGGGCTTCCAACGTCATGTGCAGCTACAACTCCATCGACAGCATCCCTGTCTCCATGGACCACGAGCTGCTCACCGACGTGCTGCGGGGCCAGTTCGGCATGCCCGGCTATGTGCGCACCGACCTGACCGCCGTTTCCCGCCTGTATGACTGGCACTTCATCGCCCCCACCCCGGAGGAAGCCATCCGCCTGGGCCTGGAAGCGGGGGTGGACCTGCAGCTGTACGACTTCCCCCACGATGTGTGGCAGAACGGCATCGAAAACCTCATCAACTCCGGCAGGCTGGACCCCGCCATCCTGGACACCTGCTGCCGCCGTGTGCTGGGCATGAAATTCCGCCTGGGCCTGTTCGAACACCCCTATACCGATGAATCCCTGGCCCCCAACGTGCTGCGCTGTCCCGAACACCTGGACCTGGCCCGGCGCATCGCCCGGGAATCGGTGGTGCTTTTGAAAAACGACGGCGTTCTGCCCCTGAAAAAGGACCTGAAATCCATCGCGGTCATCGGCCCCGGCGCCGACACCCCCGCCCTGGGCGACTACACCGAGACCCGGGGCCGCAGCGGGGAAATCACCGTGCTGGAAGGCATCCGCGCCGCCGTCAGCCCCGATACCAGGGTCATTTATGCCCGTGGCTGCAACTTCCTCAAGCAGCCTCTGCAGCCCTTCGAACCCGCCATGCTGCTGGACGAGGAGGGCAACCCCGGCCTGACCGGCCGCTACTACAACGGCCCGGAACCCAAGGGCGAACCCATCATGGTGCGCACCGACCGCACCATCAACTTCAACTGGATCTTTGCCTTGCCCCATTCCGACCTGGACGCCAACTGCTTCAGCGTGGCCTGGGACGGCTGGGTCTGCATGCCCGAGACCATCGACGGCTGCATCGGCCTGAGCACCCAGGACAGCATGCGCCTGTATGTGGACGGGCAGCTGCTGGTGGACGGCTGGGGCCCGGACAAGAGCGCCGACCAGGCCCTGGACTTCAGGTTTGAGGCGGGCCGCCGGTACAAGGTGCGCATCGAGTTCGTCAACGACGGCCGTGCCGCCCGGGTCATCTTCGGCTACAGCGCCCAGCGGGAGGACATCCCCGCCGCCGTGGCCGCCGCCAGACAGGCGGAGGTTGCGGTGGTCTGCGTGGGCGACAACGAGGAGACCAGCGGCGAAAACTTCGACCGCACCAGCCTGGACCTGCCCGGCCGTCAGCTGGACCTGGTCAAGGCGGTGTACGAGACCGGCACCCCGGTGGTGCTGCTTCTGCAGAGCGGCCGCCCGGTGACCGTCAACTGGGAAAACCAGCACCTGGCCGCCATTCTGGAAGCCTGGTTCCCCGGCGAACAGGGGGGCGCGGCGGTGGCCGACGTCCTCTTCGGGGACGCGGGTCCCAGCGGACGGCTGCCCATCACCTTCCCCCGCAGCGTGGGGCAGGTTCCCTGCCATTACAGCCGCCGTCCCGGCGGCGGCAAGAAGTATGTGGAGATGGACTGGCTGCCCCTGTATCCCTTCGGCTACGGCCTGGCCTATACCACCTTCGAATACGCCGGCCTGGAACTGGACCGCAGGGAGATCGCCCCCGGCGACACCCTCACCGTGCGCTTCACCGTGAAAAACACCGGCGACCGTCCCGGCGCGGCGGTGCCCCAGGTGTATGTGCGGGATTACTTCAGCTCGGTGGTCAAGCCGGAACGGCAGCTGGCCGCCTTCACCCGGGTGGAGCTGGCCCCCGGCGAAAGCCGCACCGTCAGCGTGGAAGTGGGCCCCCGCGCCCTGCGCACCCTGGGCCCCGACTATGTCTGGCGGGTGGAACCCGGCGGCTTTGAGATCCAGCTGGGCGACAACGCCGAACACATCCTGCTGCGCACCGACATGACCGTGCGCGGATAAGATCCGACACCATCCCTTTCCCTCTGGCCGCCCCGGGCTTGTCCCGGGGCGGTTTTGTCTGCCCGGAGGTAAAAATGTTGCGGCAAAAAGGCGCAGAAGGTATAATACAATGGTAGAAAAAGGAACTGTTGCCGGGGCGGAGGGAGCCCGCCGCCGGAGAGGGAAGGGGAAAATTACCGTGACCATCCGCATCCTTGTGTGCGATGATGACCCGGCCTTTACCGTCCGTCTGGGCGGCTGGCTGCGGGAGAACACCGCCCGGGACCTGCACCCCGAAGTGCGGGAATGCACCGACCCCACAGCGCTGACCGACGCCGAACTTTCGGGGTACGACATCATCTTTCTGGATATTGATATGGGGCCCAGCAACGGCATCGATACCGCCCGCCGCCTGCGCCGTCTGCAGGCCCGGGCGCTGCTGATCTTCGTGACCAACTATGTGGAATATTCCCCCGACGGCTACGAGGTCAACGCCTTCCGGTTCTTGCTCAAAAGCCAGATGGACGCCAAGCTGCCCTCCTATTACAAGGATGCCTTGCAGCTGCTGCAGCGGCGGGAGGCGGTGTTCACCTATTCCTTCAACGGCGAGACCTGCCGGGTAAAGCTGCGGGATATCCTCTATCTGGAAAGCCAGGGCCGCATGATCTGCCTGCACACCGTGGACCCCGGCCGGGCGGACCCCAGCTATTACGGCAAGATGGAAGAGGAGGAGGCCCGCCTGGCGGATGCTGGTTTTGTGCGGGTGCACAAGAGCTATCTGGTGAACATGGCCCATATCCGCCGCCTGGGGTATGCCGAAGTGCTGCTGGACGACGGCACCGCCCTGTCGGTGAGCCAGCGCAAGTATCCCACCATCCGCACCATCTACCTGAACTGGAAGTGTGAACAATGAGCGATGTGGATTTCGGGACCCTGCTGGGCATCCTCATCACGGCGCTGCAATGTTTTGCGGGGGTGCTGTTTTTCGACATCTTCCTCAAACGGCGGTTCACCGGCATGCGGTTCTGGGGCGTGTTCGCGGTGCTGGCGGTGTTCTTCGGCTGGGTGCTGAACGAATGGCATGTCCCTGCGGGTTTCTTGAAGGTGGGCTTCAGCACCACGATGTTCCTGATGATCGGGCTGACGCTGTACAGCGGCGGGGTGGTCTTTCGGCTGTTGATCTCCTGCCTGTTTTACGCCCTGCTCAATGGATTTGATGTGTTTGTGGTATTTGCGATGCTGAAGATCCTGGATGTCAGCCTGGAAGGCTTTCGCGAATCCTATACCCTGGTCATTGCCGCCTTGGTGGCCGAACAGATGGTGGGGATCGCGGTGCTGCTGCTGGCCCAGAAACTGCTGCGCCCCAAAAAGGCAAGCGCGGGGGGCGGCTGGCATCTGTGGATGGCGCCGCTGCTTCTGTCTGCCGGGTCCAGCGTCATCAGTGTATATCTGCTGCGCTCGGCGGTGACGGGACACACCGATTCGGGGGTGGTGCTGGTATGCACCGTGTTTCTGGTGTTTGTCAACCTGCTGGTCATCGTCCTCATCGACTGGCTGGAACAGACCTCCCGCTACCGGGAGGAATCCCTGGCCCTGAACGAGAAACTCCATACCCAGGCGGAAAGCATCGAAGCCCTGGGCAATGCCTATGCGGTGCAGCGCCGCCTGACCCATGACTATAACGCCCACCTGGTCTCGCTGTACGGCTATCTCAACGAGGAAGCCTATGACCGGGCCCGGGACTATACCCGGGAACTGCTCAGCCACCAGACAGAGCGCCTTCTGGCGGTGAACACCCACAATGCCGCCCTGGACGCCCTGTTCAACCAGAAAGCCTTTGTGGCCGACAAGCAGGGCATCGACCTGCGGTTTGTGGTCAGCGACCTTTCGGGGCTGCGCATCCGCACCAGCGACCTGACGGTGCTCATCAGCAACCTGATGGACAATGCCATCGAAGCCTGTGCCCTGCTGCCCGAAGACCAGCGGGAGATCGAGGTGCGGGCCATTCTGGAAGAGACCTTCTTCTTCTCGGTGCGCAACCGCAGCCTGCCGGTGAAGATCGTGGACGGCACCATTCCCAGCACCAAGCCGGACCCGTCCATGCACGGCTACGGCCTGGCCAATGTGCGCACCATCCTGGCCCAGTACACCGAATGTTACCACGACATGACCTATAAAAACGGGTGGTTCTCTTACGTGGTAGAGCTTCCCAACCTTCCGCGTTCATAACACGGAACTCGACATTCACGACAAAATCGTGGCAATCCGGTGGGTTTCGTGCTATTTTTATCCTAGTCTGGATGGGGGTGAATGCCATGGAGGGCCTTGCACAGCGCCTGACCCGCAGCTTTCTGCGGCGGGGCATCATCACGGCCGACCAGACCGAATGGTGCGCCTATATCCTGGAATGCAAGCTGGACCAGTGGTTCGCCTTTGCCATCATGGCGGTGGTGGGCACGGTCCTGGCAGGTCTGCCCAAAACGCTGCTGTTTCTGTGCGGCGTGGGCTTTTTACGCCGGCGCACCAACGGCTACCACGCCAACACCTATCTGGAATGTCTGGTCAAGTCCCTGGGGTGCGAAGTTGTCTGCCTGCTGGCGGCCCCGCTGCTGCCGGTGTGGGCCTGCGCCCTTCTGCTGGCGGCGGGCACCGTGACGGTGGTGCTTCTGGCCCCGGTGAACAACCAGAACCTGCATTTTGATGAACGGGAGATGGCGGCGCTGCGCCAAAGTACCCGCAAACGCCTGGCCGTGGCCGATCTGGCGGCGGTCCTTCTGCTGGCTGCCGTGCCGGAATACGCAGCCTATCTTGTACTCGCGCTTTGCGTGGTGGCGGTGTTGCTGCTGCTGGCAAAGCTGGGTTTTGGCATGCAGTGACCTGCCTGCCGATTTTGCAGAAAAGAGGGTATCTGACATGAAGAAAGCAAATTCCGTCCTGCACCAGACTGCCAAAAAGGCCGTTCAGACCATGATCGGCGCCCAGACCTATGGCTGGCCCCCGGAATGCCCGGCGCTCATCCTGTATCAGCCCAAGCGCCCCGAAAAGCCGGTGGATGCCAAGGCCGAAGAGCCCGGCAAGTAAGCGGGGACCCGCAGCCCGTTCGGCTGCCTTACAATTTTGACATTCTCTTTTTCTCACCAAAGAAATGGCCGCTTCCCCTTTTTGGGGAAACGGCCGTTTCTGTTTGTGGGGGTTCAGCTCTGTATGGCCTGGCCCCGGCGGCGGTGATGCCGGTGGACTGCCGGAACAGGCGGGAAAAATACCCCGCCAGATTGTGCCGCTGCACCAGCAGGCAGTATTCCTCCGCCATCTCCACCACCAGGCGGTAAGCGGCGGTGGTGGGCAGCTGTTCGATGCGCTCCGCATAGGTTTTGGAAAGGTCGTCCAGATAGATGGGGTGCACCTCGCCCCGCTGGGCGGCTTCACCATCCTGCGCCTGACCAACCTCATGGGCAACATGACAGAAAAGAAGATCACCAAGGAAATGCTGCTGGCGCTGAACGAACAGCTGAACCAGATCGCCAAGCCGTAAAATACCAACGACAAAGGGCGCCTTTTCGAAGGTGTCCTTTTGCTTTGCCCCGGGGTGGACAACCTGCCCGAAAAGGGTATAATAATACTGGAGATTTGTCGAAAAAATGCAATTGTGAGGGAATGTATGAAACGTCTGGTCATCGGTGTGCTGGCCCATGTAGACAGCGGCAAGACCACTCTGTCCGAAGCGCTGCTCTTCCGGGCGGGGGTGCTGCGCAAGCTGGGGCGGGTGGACCATCGGGACGCCTTTCTGGACACCGACGCGTTGGAACGGGCCCGGGGCATCACCATCTTTGCCAAGCAGGCGGCCTTTGTGCTGCCTGCGGACGAGCACGGCCCTGAGACCTCGGTGACTCTGCTGGATACCCCCGGCCACGTGGACTTTTCCGCCGAAGCGGAACGGACTTTGCAGGTGCTGGACTACGCGGTGCTGGTCATTTCGGGCACCGACGGCGTCCAGGCCCACACCCTGACTTTGTGGCGGCTGCTGGCCCGGTATCACGTGCCCACCCTCATATTCATCAACAAAATGTACGTGCCCGGGGCGTACCGGGCGGTGCGCCTGCGGGAACTGCGGGGCCGCTTCGGGGACGGCTGCGTGGACTTCGGCCCCGATGTGGACAAGGACACCTTCCACGAAGCCCTGGCCATGGCCAGCGAACCTCTCATGGAGGAGATTTTGGCCGGGGGCACCCCTGAGCACGCCGACATCGTCACCGCCATTGCCCGGCGGCAGGTGTTCCCCTGCTTTTTCGGGGCGGCGCTGCGGCTGGATGGCATCGACCCCCTGCTGGACGCCCTGCGCACCCTCACCCGCCAGCGGAATGCCATGGAAGAATTCGGCGCCCGGGTGTTCAAAATTTCTTCCGACGAACAGGGCGCCCGCCTGACCTGGCTGAAGGTCACCGGCGGCGTGCTGAAAGTAAAAGATATGCTCCAAAGCCGCCCCGACGCGGCCAAGCCCTTCTGCGAGAAGGCCGACCAGCTGCGGGTATACTCCGGCACCAAGTTCCGGCTGGTCAGCCAGCTGGAACCGGGGGACGTGGCGGCGGTCACCGGCCTGACGGTGACCTATCCCGGCCAGGGCCTGGGCGCCCAGCCCGACGCCGAACTGCCGGTGCTGGAACCGGTGCTGAACTACAAGCTGGAACGGCCCGAAGGCACCGACCCCCACACCGCCCTCAAGGCTCTGCGCATCCTGGAGGACGAGGACCCCATGCTGCGGGTGGTGTGGAACGACGCTTTGGGGGAGATACATCTGCAATTGATGGGCGAAGTGCAGCTGGAAGTGCTGCAAAGCCTGCTGAAAAGCCGTTTCGGGCTGGAAGTGTCCTTCGGGGAAGGTGGCATCCTCTACAAGGAGACCATCACCGTCCCCGTGGAGGGGGTGGGCCACTATGAGCCTTTGCGCCATTATGCCGAGGTGCATCTGCTGCTGGAACCGGCCCCCCGGGGCAGCGGCCTGCAGTTTGCCGCCGCCTGCCGCCCGGATACCCTGGACGGCAACTGGCAGCGGCTGGTGCTCACCCATCTGGCCGAGCGCACCCACCCCGGCGTGCTCACCGGGGCGCCCCTTACCGACGTGAAAATCACCCTCACCGCCGGCAAGGCCCACCTGAAACACACCGAAGGCGGGGACTTCCGCCAGGCCACCTACCGGGCCGTGCGCCAGGGCCTGCGCACCGCCGAAAAGGCCGGGCGGGTGCAGCTGCTGGAACCCTGGTACGCGGTGCGGCTGGAACTGCCCGCCGACTGCCTGGGCCGGGCCATGACCGACCTGCAGCGGCTGGGCGGGGAGATGGACGCCCCCCAGCAGGAAGCCGACGGCACCGCCGTTCTCTGCGGCAAAGCCCCGGTGGCGGCCCTGCGGGGCTATGCCCGGGAGGTGGCCGCCTATACACGAGGAGCCGGGCGTCTCATCTGCACGCCCCAGGGCTACGCCCCCTGCCATAACCCGGAGGAGGTCATCGCCGCTGCGGGGTACGATGCCGACGCCGACACCGAAAACCCGGCGGATTCGGTCTTTTGCAGCCACGGGGCCGGTGTGCTGGTCAAGTGGGACGAAGTCCCCGCCCGGGCCCATGTGTCCAGCGGTCTGGGCCGCAACGCCCCCGATGCCGACGCCGGGGAGGAAGAGGAATCCGAGGGCGGCAGTGCCCGCCGCCGGGCGGATGCCTACCGGGGCACCCTGGCCCAGGACAAGGAACTGCTGGCCATCTTCGAGCGAACCTACGGCCCGGTGCGCCGCCGCGATAACAACCCCAACGCCCGGCGCAGCGCCGACCTGGACGCCCGCCGCACCATGGGCAGCCACCGCACCCCGGCGGCCGCCGTGCCTGCCGGGCCGGAATACCTGCTGGTGGACGGCTACAACGTGATCTTTGCCTGGCCGGAACTCCGCCGCCTGGCGGAAGGGGACCTGGACGCCGCCCGCCGCCGCTTGCAGGACATCCTGTGCAACTATGCGGGCTACCGCCGCTGCAAGGTCATTGTGGTGTTCGATGCCTACCGGGTGCGGGGCGGCGCGGGCAGCGTGGAGAAGTTCCACAACATCTATGTGGTCTACACCCGGGAAGCCGAGACTGCCGATATGTATATTGAAAAGACCACCCATGAACTGGGCCGCAAGCACCGGGTGCGGGTGGTCAGTTCCGACGGCACCGAACAGATCATCATTCTGGGCAACGGGGGCCTGCGGGTGTCCGCTGCCGCCTTTGAGAAGGAAGTGGCCGCTGTGGAAGCGGAGATCCGGGAATTTGTGGCGGGGCAGGACCCCGCCCCCCGCTGATAAGGGAAGGGGGAATTTTCCGTGCCTGCCAAGACCCACTGGGCGGGGCTGGACCTGATCCGCCTGCTGCCCATCCTGGTCATTGTGACCTACCACTATGGCGTGGAGACCGCCACCGCAGGGCTGTACGCCTCCGGCCTGCTCACCTCCCCGGCTTACGGGGATCTGGTGCGGCTGTCGGTGTTTCTGATGATTTTGCTCTCCGGGGCGGGGCTGGGGGCCAAGTATGCCGTCCGACCCTGCCGCCCGGCGGAGTATATCCGCAGCCGGGCCGCCGCCATCTATCCGGTGTTCTGGCTCTGCTTCTTCCCGCTGTTTTTCTACAGCGATGTGTGGCACCGCAACAATGCCGCCGTGCCCTTGTGGAAGCTGGTTTTCTCGGTGGTGGGGCTGGACGGCTACCTGCAGCCCTACACCGCCACCTTCTATAAGGTGGGGGAGTGGTACCTGGGCTGTCAGGTGCTGCTCTACTGCCTGTTTCCCCTCACCCTCTGGGCCGCCCGCACCTCCAGACGCCGGATGTTCCTGGGGGCCGCGGCTGCCTTGCTGTGGGCAGCGGGGCCCTGGCTCTGCCCGGCGGGGGTGGATTGGTTCCACACCGTCTGGGGAGAATGGCCGGTGTTCGTGCTGGGTATGCTCTTCGGCACCTTGCTGGGCCGCCGCCGCGGGGTGATCGCCGCGGGGGTCTGCCTGGCGGGCGGGGTTCTCTGCGCCGCCGCGGGCCTGCCCTCTTACCACAGCTTGAGCCTGCTGGCCGGGGCGGTGTTCTGGGCCCTGTTCTGGCTGGGCCAGGCTGCGGCCCCCGCTGTGACCCGGGTGGTTGGCGCCCTGGCTAAAGACTGCTACGGCGTGTTCCTCATCCACCATGTATTCATCACCCTGGTGCTGCTTCGGTTCGTGCGGGCCCTGGGCGGCGGTCTGGCGGTGTGGCTGGCCTTCTGGCTGGTCTGCCTGGCGGGCAGCTTCGTCCTGGCAGGGCTCGCCCGGCGGGTGGCTTCCCCCCTGACAAAGCTGCTGCGTCCCAAACCGGCCCCGGCGCAGCCCCAGACCCCGGCCCCGGTGGCCTGACGATTTTTTGCCAAAATAAAAACCGCCTGCCGTTTTGTACGGCGGGCGGTTTTGCTGTCCGGGTGGCTTACCGGGTCAGGAACAGGATGAAGTAAAACAGAACGATGGCCACGACCACCGCCAGCAGGGCGGTGAGCAGTTTCTTTTTCATGAGATTCCTTTCTGCCCGGCGGGCTTATTGAAACTTCAGTGTGTATTCGCCCAGGTCGTAAGCCTGGGCAAAAAAGGCGGTGAGGATGGTCTCGGCGTTTTTCCGGGCGTTGTCCATCAGGCCGTTTTCCACAGCGGTGGTCTCGGCGCCCTTCTGCAGTTCGGACAAAGCCTGGTTGTTCTCCTCCATGGTGATGGGGCGGAAGATGCTCTCACTTTCCAGATACAGCTCAAAGGAATCCGGGTCCACGTAGCTTTCCAGGATCTTGGCTTCGGGCAGGGTCACCGTAATGGTCTGGCCGGTCACTTCCCAGGTGATGGCGCTGAAATCATACCCCGCCTTGATGATGACGTCATAGCTGTAAATGTACTTGCTCTGGGTAAAGGGGATCTCCACCCCGAACATCTCCCGGGAGGCGGTGGTCACGTTCACCTGGGTGCCCCGGTATTCCTGGGTGGCCAGCTCTCCGATGTCCTCAAACCCCACCTTGGTGGTCTTGTTCTTGATGGTGAAATTGTCCTTGAAGCTGAGCACCGCCGCGGCGATCAGGGCCAGAACGATGCAGCCCAGGATCACTTTCGGCACCAGGATCTTGGCCAGCCAGTGGCTGCGCTCCGGCGTTTTGGTGGGACTTCCCATAATGATGATACCTCCGTTTTGTGTTGTGGGGCATTGCCCCCCCGCCCGGGGCCTTTTTTCCGCGTGCCCCGGGCGTTCCTCACATCCCCAGTATACCACCGGGAAAGGGCGTGCGCCACAATTTTCTTCATAATAAAAACTTGTGCCGAAATGTCCTTGAATGAAGGACGAAAACCCGCAAATGTCCGCGCTTTTTTGCCGCCTGCCCCTTGCACCTGTGCGGCATTTATAGTAGTATAGTAAGTACCTGCCGGTTTATTGGTCTAAAGAGATAAAGCGGACCGGAAGGGGTATCAGACAGGGAGGAATGAATCATGAAAAAATATCTCAACGGTATGCTGGCCCTGACCCTGGCTTTGAGCCTGTGCGCGTGCGGCGCACCTGCTTCCCAGAGCCAGAGTTCTTCCGGCGCGGACAGTGCATCCACCGCCGAAGCCGCCGACACCACCACCGAAACCGATGCCGCTGAAAGCGACCTGGCCTACATCCAGGGCAAGGGCAGCATGACCATCGGCTACACCGTGTATGAACCCATGAACTACACCGACGAAAACGGCGAGTTCGTGGGCTTTGACACCGAGCTGGCCACCGCCGTGTGCGAAAAACTGGGCGTGGAGCCGGAATTTGTGGAGATCAACTGGGATACCAAGTTTGTGGAACTGGAATCCAAGAGCATCGACTGCGTCTGGAACGGCATGACCCTCACCGATGACATCAAGGCCAACCAGGCCTGCACCCAGGCGTATGCCCGCAATGCCCAGGTGGTTGTGATGAAGAAGGACAGCGGCTACACCTCCACCGCCGACCTCATCGGCAAGACCGTGGCGGTGGAAGCCGGTTCTGCCGGTCAGTCTGCCGTGGAAGGGGACGAGAACCTGGCCCAGGCTGACGTCATCACCAAGACGGTGCAGACCGACTGCCTGCTGGAAGTGAAGTCCGACACCGCCGACGCTGCTGTGCTGGACCTGACCCTGGCCTCTGCCATGACCGGCGAAGGCACCGACTACGCCGACCTGGAAATCGTGGATGAGCTCAACGCCGAGGAATACGGCGTGGCCTTCCGCAAGGACAGCGACGTGGCTGCCGCCGTGGATGCCGCCTTTGAGGAGCTCAAGGCCGACGGCACCATGCAGGCCCTGGCCGACAAGTACGGCCTGACCCTGGCCGAATGATGGGCGAAGCCGTTGTGATCTGGGGCCGCCTGACTGAGGCGTTCTGGCTCAACTTTCAGCTGTTTGCGCTCACCCTGGTGTTTGCGCTGCCTCTGGGGTTGGTGGTCGCCTTCGGCTCCATGAGCCGTTTTGCGCCCCTGCGCGGAGCGGTCAAGACCTTTGTGTGGGTCATCCGCGGTACCCCGCTGATGCTGCAGGTCATTGTGATCTTTATGGGCCCGGGTCTGCTGGGCTTCAATAACCCCTGGCCTTCCGGTTCGTCCGGCCGTCTGGTGGCGGCGGTGGTGGCTTTTGTCATCAACTACGCCTGCTATTTCTCTGAAATTTACCGCGGCGGCATCGAAGCCGTGCCCAAAGGCCAGACCGAAGCCGGGCAGGTGCTGGGCATGACCCGCACCCAGATCTTCTTCAAGGTCACCCTGCTGCAGGTCATCAAGCGCATCCTGCCCCCCATGGGCAACGAGATCATCACCCTGGTGAAGGATACTTCCCTGGCCAACGTCATCTCCAACAAGGAGATCATCATGATGGCCAAGGAATACAGCGCCAAGGGCCTGATCTGGCCGCTGTTCTCCACCGCCATCTTCTTCCTGGTGTTTGTGGGGGCCCTGACCCTGCTGTTCGGCTGGCTGGAAAAGCGGCTGGACTATTTCCGCTGCTGAAAGGAGGCCGAAACCTATGGCATTGTTGGAAGTGACCGGTATCGGCAAAAGTTTCGGCAGTACCGCCGTGCTGCGGGATATCTCCCTGCAGCTGGCCGAGGGCGAGACCCTGGCCATCATCGGGTCTTCCGGTTCCGGCAAGACCACCCTGCTGCGCTGCCTGAACTTTCTGGAAACGGCGGATACCGGTTCCATCAAGGTGGCGGGGCAGACCTTGTGGGACGCCGCCGACCCCCGCACCCAGAGCGAAGCCGAGATCCGCAAAAAGCGGCTGCATTTCGGTCTGGTGTTCCAGAACTTCAACCTCTTCCCCCAGTATACGGCGCTGCAGAACGTGATGCTGGCGGGGCAGCTGCTGGCCAGGGAGCGCCCGGACTACAAGGCCAACCGCAAGGCCATCCTGGCCGAGCTGGAAGAACATGCCCGGGCACTGCTGGCCGATATGGGCCTTTCGGACCGGGCGGGGCATTACCCCCACCAGCTTTCGGGCGGGCAGCAGCAGCGGGTGGCCATCGCCCGGGCCCTGGCCCTGCACCCGGACATCCTCTGCTTTGACGAGCCCACCAGCGCCCTGGACCCGGAACTCACCGGCGAAGTGCTGCGGGTGTTGCGGGATCTGGCGGCCAACAAGACCACCATGATCATCGTTACCCACGAGATGAAGTTCGCCCGGGA
>CALXHS010000120.1 GCA_944388165.1 uncultured Gemmiger sp.
GAACAGATCGGTAAGGCCGCCGCAGCAGCCCGCTTTGGGGTCCCGCGCCCCGTAGACCACCCGCCGCAGTCGGCTGTTGAGAATCGCACCGCTGCACATGGGGCAGGGTTCCAGGGTGACAAAGAGCTCACACTGCCACAGCCGCCACCCGCCCAACTTGCGGCAGGCTTCATCGATGGCCATGACTTCCGCGTGGTAAAGGGCATTCTTCCCGTTTTCCCGCAGGTTGTGTGCCCGGGCGATGATCTCGCCGTCCTTGGCAATCACCGCGCCCACCGGGACCTCTCCAGCTTCAAAGGCGATGCGCGCTTCTTCCAGCGCGGCCTGCATCAGTTCCTGATCCGTCATTCGATCACCCGACCTGGTTCAGATAAACGCTGAAAAACGCCAGGAAAGCCACCGCCACCGTATAAGCGGGACTGGTGAACACATCCCAGGCATCCACACCGGGGCGAAGCCCTGCTGAAAAGCGGAATCCCTGCCGCATGGCGTGCCAGATCAGCCACAGAGCCACCGGCGGGAAGACGAGCAGCACGAACAATTCGGCACCGATGGCGGTGGAGGATGCCGCATACAGCTGCAGATACGCCACCGCAAAGGCGATGCTGTTGTTGACGAAGTGCAGCAGCATGCCGGGCAGGACGCTGCCGGTGCGTTCGGTCAGCCAGCCCAGAAATACCCCGCAGACAAAAGCGGTAATACCCTGTGCCAGGTCCATGTGGAGCAGGGCAAAGAGCAGCGCCGGGGCGAAGATGGCGGCGGTACTGCCGCAGGGGCGCATCAGTCCCTGCAAGGCACCGCGGAAGAAAAGCTCTTCCAGAATGGCGGGGATCACGCACAGGGAGATGAAATTCACCACCAGTGCGCTGCCGCCGGCGGGTAGGGAAGTGGCACTGCCCGCGGTGCCCAGCAGGTGTCCCAGAAGCCCGCCGAAAAGGTTGGCGGCGTTGGCGATGCCCAAAAACACCGGCAGACAGAATGCCGGGCTCCAGGGGGCGGGCAGAAGAAGGCGGAGGTCTTCGGTGCGCAGCCGTGTCAGGCGCAGCAAAAGAAATACCGGGATCAGAATGCCGCCGATGGCAACCATCATGGCAAGCAGTTCTGCCTCTGTCTGTGAAAATCCGGTGGGGCTGGTCAGGGTCGCCCCCGGCACCCGAAGGCCCATAAAGAAAGAGACCAGCGCTTCCAGCAATGTGCGCACGGCCAGATATCCCACGGCGGCCAGGGCACACCAGGAGGCGGCCCCTTTGACCCCGCGGGTCCTTGCTATTTTCGGCAAATTGAACTTCCCCGTTTCCGGCGCGGCAAAGGAGCGCCGCGCAAACTTGTTTTATATACCTCATTAGTTTACCACAAGGGCAAAGCGCATACAAGCGCCCGGAAAAAAGCAATAAAAAACAGCCTCCTCGGTTGTGCGGACCGATGAGGCTATAAGAGGAAGGAAAATGAAATCATGTCAGCCAAAGGTGTGTGCGGCACCCTTGACTTTCTTACCTAATCATAGTACAGTATGCGTGATAAGTAAAATTCAATTTTTTCACACGATGCATGAAACAGATTCAACAAAGGGAGATGTCTTTCCATGACCTTGTTGGCCTGCCTGATCTTCTCCACCATTGCCCAGGAAGGTTCCTTTGCCCGTACAGCGGAACAGCTGCATCTGACCCCGTCCGCCATCAGTCATGCGGTGGCGGGGATGGAGGCGGAATGCGGGTTCCCGCTGTTTACCCGTACCAAAACCGGCGTGACCATGACTGCCGCGGCAGAAAGCCTGATGCCTGCCGTGCGCCGGGTGCTGGCCAGCAGTGAATCCCTGGACCAGTCCATCGCCCAGGTCAACGGTCTGCACAAGGGCGTTCTGCGGGTGGGGGTGTTCAACAGTGCCTGTGTGGTATGGCTGCCCCGCCTGGTGCCGGAATTTGAAAAGGATTACCCCGGCATTGAAGTGGAAGTGTACCAGGGCAGTTATGCCGATATTGAATCCTGGCTGAAAAACGGCACGGCGGAACTGGGATTCCTCTCCGACTCCTGTTCCCAGGATCTGGACTTTGAACCGCTGTATACCGACCCGCTGGTCTGCATTGCGCCGCCGGATTTCAAGCCCAAGCGGGCGGGGCGCATCAGTGCTGACGAACTGCGGGCGCTGCCTTTTGTCAGCCAGCGGGCGGATACCGACGCCGACATACAGAACTATCTGAAGCGCAACGACCTGCATGTACATACCTCCTGCTATGTCATTGACGATGAATCCATGGTGGGGATGGTGGCCTGCGGGCAGGGGGTGGCCATTATGCCGCAGCTGCTTCTGACCCGTCCCAGCAGCGAAACCGGGGTACAGGTGCTGACCCTGGAACCGGCGGCCGAGCGCCGCATTGGTCTGGCCTGCCTGGATAAGAACGGGCTTTCGCCTGCCGCGAAGGAATTTGCCCGCCGTGTGCGCATTTTTGCCAAGACTTTGTGAAAAACAGGCTTGACAACGGCGGGGTTCTTTGGTATATTATTACGGCAATCGTTTGTAAGGCTGCTCCATTCGCACAGGATGGCGTATGCTGGTAGCCGATAAGTCGAAGATTGTGATGAGCACATATATTGAGTATGGCTCCCGTTAATCATGATCGAGAAAGAGGTGAAAACGAAATGAAGGAAGGCATCCATCCGAAGTATGTGGATTGCACCATCACCTGCGCCTGCGGCAACGTCATCCAGACCCGTTCTACCCGTCCGGAGATCCGCGTCGAAGTCTGCAGCAAGTGCCATCCCTTCTACACCGGCAAGCAGAAGCTGGTGGACACCGGCGGCCGCGTCGAGCGCTTCAAGCGCCGTTACGCCAACGTTGGCAAGTAATCATGTTTCGTCTTACCCCAGATGGCAACATCTGGGGTATTTTTTGCTTTGTATGCACAGGAAAAAGGAGCACGCCCATGCCCGACTACCAAACTGTCCGCGGCACCGCCCGGTTTGAATACGAAGAAAAGCGCAGCCGTTTCATCGGTGCGGTTTCCTTTGCCAACACTGAGGAAGCCGCCCGGGCTTTTCTGGATTCGGTACGCGCTGCCAACCGCACCGCCCGGCACAACGTTTATGCTTATGTGCTGCAAAACGGCTGCGTGCGCTATTCGGATGACGGCGAACCCGCCAAGACCGCCGGGACCCCTGTGCTGGAATGTATCCGCCATGCGGGAGTCTCCGACGTGGTCGTTGTGGTCACCCGGTATTTCGGCGGCATTCTGCTGGGAACCGGAGGCCTGGTGCGGGCGTATACGGCGGCGGCTTCGGGGGCCTTGCAGGCAGCGGAACTGGTGAGCATGCGCAGCGTGGTGGACTGCACCCTGCGGGTGCCCTATCCGCTGTATGAGACTGCCCGCCGCATGATCGAACAGGCCGATACACGGCTGGAAGAACCGGTATTTGATGATGCCGTGACCCTGTGCTGGCGCATGCCGGCAGGGGAGGAGGGCCCGCTGTGCGCAGCGTTGTGCGAGCTGACCCGGGGCGCTGCCCGGCCTGTGGTGGGTCCTGCCCGGTACGACGCCTACTGAAAAAATCCCCTTCGGCACAAAAAAATGAAAATTTCACATTTTCAAGAAGCGTTTTCCGGTTTTTTATCGTATTTATAATATAGAAGGCAATTTTATCGCCCAATCTGCCGCAAGGATCTCCGAAAAAGGGGGAAGTGACATGAACGTCCGCGAACAGACCCAGACCATAGAGCGCCTGACCCTCAGCCGGCATGCGGCTTTGAGCGAAAACTCCCGCGGACGCACCCGCCCTGAGGAAGAAGACCCCCTGCGTACCTGCTACCAGCGGGACCGGGACCGTATCCTGCACTGCAAGGCCTTCCGGCGCCTCAAGCAGAAGACCCAGGTGTTTCTTTCCCCGGAAGGGGACCACTACCGCACACGGCTGACCCATACCCTGGAAGTCAGCCAGATCGCCCGCACCGTGGCCCGTGCCCTGCGCCTGAATGAGGACCTCACCGAGGCCATCGCCCTGGGCCATGATCTGGGCCACACGCCTTTTGGTCATGCGGGGGAACGGGCCCTCAACCGGCTGTGCCCCGGCGGGTTTACCCATTATCGCCAGAGCCTGCGGGTGGTAGAGTATCTGGAAAAGGACGGCAAGGGCCTGAACCTGACCTGGGAGGTGCGCAACGGCATCGTCACCCACACCACCGGGGAATGGGCCCGGACCCTGGAAGGCTGCACCGTGCGGTATGCCGACCACATCGCCTTCCTGAACCACGATATCGAAGACGCCATCACGGCGGGGGTACTTTCCGCCGACGACCTGCCGAAGGACGCCGTGCGGGTGCTGGGCAGGACCAAGAGCGAGCGCATTACCACCATGATCACCGACCTGGCCGAAAACAGCACCGGGGGAGAGATGCACTTTTCCCCTGACGTGGAGGATGCCTATCATCTTTTGAAGGATTTTATGTACTCCACCGTCTACGTGGATAAGCAGGCCAAGAGGGAAGAGAAAAAGGTGGACAAGGTTGTGGAGGAACTCTACTCCCGTCTGTGCGAAGACCCATCCCTCATGCCCAACTTCTATATGCAGATCGCTTATAAGGAAGGCATCGACCGTGCCGTGGTGGACTACATCTCCGGCATGAGCGACCATTTCGCCATCCGCCTGTTTGAGGACTGGCTGGTGCCCCAGAAGTGGCATGTGCTGTAAGCCTCAACCCCGCAAACTATTCAAATGAAAAAGGAGGTGTACCCGCGATGATCCCGCAGGAATATATTCAGGAAGTGGCCCGCCGCAATGATATTGAAGAGCTCATCGGCCAGTATGTGCAGCTGCGCCGCCGCGGGCGCACCCTGACAGGGCTTTGTCCCTTCCACAACGAAAAGACCCCGTCCTTTACCGTCTACCCGGATACCCAGAGCTTCTACTGCTTCGGCTGTGGTGCGGCGGGGGATGCCATCACCTTCGTGCGCAAGATCAATAATCTGGGGTATGTGGAAGCGGTCAAGCAGCTGGCGGCCCGGGCCGGGATGCCCATGCCGGAAGAGGACGACAAGGAGAGCCGCCAGCGCAGCCGCATGCTGGAAATGAACCGCAGCGCCGCCCGCTATTTCTATGAGCAGCTCAATGCCCGTACTCCCCAGGCTGCCGAGGCCCGGCGCTACTGGAAGGAAAAGCGCGGCTTGTCCGATGCCGCCATCCGCCGTTTCGGCCTGGGCTATGCCCCGGATGAGTTCAGCGGGCTGCTGCACTACCTGCGCCGCCGGGGATTTTCCGACAGCGAGGTGGAGGATGCGGGCCTGGCCAAGCGCAGCATGAAGGGCAACCTTTATGATCTGTTCCGCCACCGGATCATGGTGCCCATCATCGATGTGCGGGGCAACATCATAGCCTTCGGCGGACGTGTGCTGGATGATTCCAAGCCCAAGTACATCAACAGCCCCGAAACGCTGGTCTACAAGAAGTCCCGTACTCTGTTTGCACTGAATCTGGCCAAGAAGTCGGCTTCCAAACGGTTCATCCTCTGCGAAGGCTACATGGACGTTATCAGCATGCACGAAGCCGGATTCGACACCGCCGTGTGTGCCTGCGGTACTGCCCTGACCCCTGAACAGGTAAAACTGCTCAGCGAGTACGCCGAGGAGGCAGTCCTCAGCTACGACTCCGACGAAGCAGGGCAGAAGGCCACCGCCCGAAGCCTGTCCCTCTTCTCCAACACCCCGGTGAAGGTTTCGGTGCTGTCCATCCCCGGCGCCAAGGACCCGGACGAGTTCATCCGCCATTACGGCAAGGAACGGTTCGAGATGCTTCTCAATGGCGCCGCCAACCCCACCGAGTTCCGACTGGCCAAGATCAAGCAGAAATACGACCTGCGCACCGACGACGGCCGGCTGGAATATATCCGGGAAGCCATCGACATCCTGGCGTCCGGCGGCGTGTCGCCCACAGCCCGGGATGTGTACGCCGGGCGGATAGCGGGGGAGACCGGAGTCTCCAAACAGGCCATCCTCTCCCAGCTGGAAGGCGCTCTTAAAGGCGCCGCCCGCCGTGCCCGCCGCAAGGAACAGCAGGAGATGAACGCCCACAGCTACGGGGCGGACATCCGGGTGCCTTATGAACGGGGCGGACAGGCAGCCATGGGGGCTGCCGCTGCGGCCCGCCAGCTGGTGGCAGCCATGCTGCAGGACTCGGATGAGATCCCCTACGTGCGCAGCCATCTGGATACCGACCAGGTGCCGGAACCGGAGATGCAGGCCGCCGTGCGCGCTATCTATGACTGTGCCGACAAGGGAATTCCCATCAATGCCACATCCCTGGCGTCCTGTCTGGAGGACAGCGCCTACACGCTGGTGATGAAGGTACAGGCCCAGAACAACGACCAGCGCCTGGTGCGAAAGGACATCGACATGTTCCTGGAACGCCTGCGCCATGCCACCCCCAAGAGCAAACAGGCGGCCCAGACCAGCGATGAGGATTTCCGTAAGCTGTTTGCTTCCATCACACAGGAAAAAGTCCATGATCCGCCGCCCGGGGCCGAATGACAGCCACCGGCGGCAGATGACTTTTGAATAGATCCCGCAGGTTACGGGCAGACGAAAACAGGCCGCGCCAAATCGTCGGGCGGGCCCGCAAAAAAGGAGATTTACTTATGGCAGAAAAGAAAGATCCCATCCGCGTATTGATCGAACAGGGCCGCCGTGCCGGCAAGCTGACCAACAGTGAGATCGGGGATGCGATGGAGGAAAGCGGCCACGGTCTGGATGTGGAACAGATGGAAAAGCTCTATGAAGAGCTGGAAAGCCATGGCATCGAGGTTGTGGACGATGATCCCATCGTGGACGGCGGTGACCCTGCTCTGACCGAGGACAACGTGGATGACTTTGAGGACGCCCTGGCCACCGAAGGCGTTGCCATCGACGACCCTGTCAAGGTGTACCTGAAAGAGATCGGCCGTGTGCCGCTGCTGACCCCGGACGAGGAAGTGCAGCTGGCTCTGGCCATCCAGAACGGCGGCAAGGAAGGCGAGCGCGCCAAGCAGCGTCTGAGCGAAGCCAACCTGCGTCTGGTGGTTTCCATTGCCAAGCGCTATGTGGGCCGCGGCATGCAGTTCCTGGACCTGATCCAGGAAGGCAACCTGGGCCTGATCAAGGCGGTGGAGAAGTTCGACCACACCAAGGGCTTCAAGTTCTCCACCTACGCTACCTGGTGGATCCGTCAGGCCATCACCCGCGCCATTGCGGATCAGGCCCGTACCATCCGCATCCCTGTGCATATGGTGGAGACCATCAACAAGGTCAAGAAGGTCTCCAGCCAGCTGCTGCATGAGAACGGCCACGAGCCCAGCGCCGAGGAAATCGCCGAACGCCTGGACATGCCGGTGGATAAGGTCCGCGAGATCATGCGTGTGGCCCAGGAACCCGTCAGCCTGGAAACTCCCATCGGTGAGGAGGAGGACAGCCACCTGGGTGACTTCATCCCCGATGACGATGCCCCTATCCCGGCGGAAGCCGCCAGCCAGACCCTGCTGAAGGAGCAGCTGGCCGACGTGCTCAAGACCCTGACCCCCCGCGAGGAAAAGGTCCTGCGCCTGCGCTTCGGCCTGGAAGACGGCCGTCCCCGCACGCTGGAAGAGGTGGGCAAGGAGTTCAACGTCACCCGTGAACGTATCCGCCAGATCGAAGCCAAAGCCCTGCGCAAGCTGCGCCATCCCAGCCGCAGCAAGAAACTGCGGGACTTCCTGGATTGATCACTTATAAAACTGCAAACGCCCGTGAGCCTGCCCGGCCCGCGGGCGTTTTTGTATGAGAGAGTGGGGGAAATGTCAAGAGCCAGGATATACAAATCGCATCCGGGCTGCATGGGCAAAATGACGGAGGAACAGCTTGGCAAGGGTTTGTCAAGCTGCAAAACAGTGTGGAAAAACAGCATATTGACGAATTTATTCACACCGGCCCGGGCGTTCGAAAATGCGCAACGTAACTGCGTAGAAATGTAAAAAATGCGAAAGAACGGCCACAATTTCCAGAAAATGCTTGACAAAAGGCTCGCTGTCTTATATACTGAATCAGTATCACAAAAATGGAATAGAGCGCCCTAAAGGAACCGCATGGTCTGGGTCTGAAAGAAAACTTTGTTAAAAATGACGAAGATGACCCGACAGCAACCCCTTTGCGTGGTCAGCTTTGTCTAATTCAACGGAATAGGAGTGGTCGCATTTTATGGTAAAGGTCAAGCCCGTACAAAATGGCCGCACGACCAGAATGAGCTTTTCCCGTATCAACGAAGTGATCGGGATGCCCAATCTGATCGAGATCCAGAAAAACTCGTACAACTGGTTCCTGGAAGAGGGCCTGCACGAGGTATTCCACGACATTGCCGCCATTGAGGATTATACCGGCAACCTGGTCCTGGAATTCATCGATTACCGTCTGGACAAGCACCCCAAATATACTATTAAGGAATGCAAGGAGCGCGACGCCACCTATGCCGCGCCCC
>CALXHS010000121.1 GCA_944388165.1 uncultured Gemmiger sp.
TTTGCTTGGCTTGTGCAGTTGGCAGACCGCACTTCTATTATAGCAAAGGGAGTTTTTCTTTCTGCAGTATCGACTATAGTCTTCTTTTGAACCACTCGCCTAGCGAGTGGTTTTCGTTATACAAAAAAGCAGCCGTTGAAAAACGGCTGCTTTTCCTTTTGTGCGGCAAAACAAATCATTTGCAGGAAAATAGTCTGATTGCGAGTGTGAGCCTTGTGGGGGATTTCCAATAGCGGATTGCGGAAAAAGCTGAACGAAGGAGCATCCTTGAAGGCTTGCGGAGAGCGGTAAAGGGAGGCTGTGCCTGTGGCCCTTTACGTGACCTATTGCCTGTTATTGATATATCTGAATATGAAAAGGGACCGGCTGTTTTCAGCCGGTCCCTTTTGTGATTGCCGTATAACCGCCGTACAGGCTCTGTACGGTGCGTTTTGTATTGAGGGTAGTTGTTTAGCTGTTCTGACCCAGAACGATGCTCTGTACGGCCTCTACCACGTCCATGGCCTCGGAGCGGCTGACCAGAGACACGCTCTCGCCGTCCACTTCCACCAGGCACAATTCGCCGTCATAGCGGGTGATGCGGATGGTCACAGTGGGATAGTCTTCGTTATCCAGATGCAGGGTCAGGCTGATCTCTTCCTGACCGGTGGCGGCTTCCTTGGTGAAGCTGTCTGCGGTCAGGGCTTCCAGGGCGTCGGTGAAGTCGGTCAGATCGATCTCGGCATCGTTGTAGGAGTACACCCGTTCGTCGTCCTTCACAGTGGAGGTAATGGAATGGCTTTCGCCCTCCAGAGTGATATCGACCTGGGTGACGTCCTCAAAGTCGCCCCAGAACACCTGCTGATGCCGCAGAGAGTCGTAGGAAGCATCCATCATGGCAGTGAAATCGTCGCCGCTGAGTTTGTAGATGATCTGGGATTCACCCACACGCAGATACGCGGTGATGTCTTCGGTGTCATCCGTATCCTCGTCGTCCTCGTCATCCGCTTCTGCGGTTTCCAGGGTGGCGCGGTCGTCGGGGGCGCGGGCAATGCTGACCACAAAGGTATCGGAAACTTCTTCCTCGTCCTCGTTGGTGTAGCTGTAATCCACCGTCACGGTCAATTCGGGATCGTTCATGCCGTAGTTCTCAAGATCTTCCGCGGTGGCGTTGTAGGTCACATACTCCGAAAGATCCGCGTTGGTGATATTGGAAAGATAGCTTTCCACCAGGCTGGTATCCAGCGGATTGCCTTCCTGGTTGAAGTAGACGTCATCGGCAGAATAGCTCTTGCCGCTGTCTTCCTCATAGGTGACAGTATAGCTTTCAGCACCGGCAAAGGTGATGTGGGATACCTGATCGAAGGAGGGAATCTCGTCATCCAGGATCAGGTCGCTCAGTTCCACGTCAAAGGCGTCCATGGGGTCGGTGGCCACCAGATAGACGTTACCGTCACCGATGTCCACATACCGCTGTTCATCCATCTGGCTGAAATTGCCCAGTTTGATCTGGTATGTCTGATCGGCAGTGGCCAGGTCGATGGTGCATTCGGGATCATCCAGGCCGTACTGGCCGTAATCTTCTACATTTTCAATGATGAAGGAAACTCCGAATTCCGAGAACTGGGAGAGCAGGTCGGTGATTTTCTCATCGTCCACCGGGAAGGCTTCGTCCTCGTCGTACAGCCAGGATTCGTCCTTGTGGAAGGCCAGAGTTTCATCTTCGATCGTCCAGGACAGGGTGGTGACACTGTCGGGATCAATTTCCAGAATCACTTCGTCGCTGTTGGCGATTTCTTCTTTGTATTCCTGATAGCGGCTGACCGCGAAAGTTGCGATACAGGCCGCCACCAGGACTACCAGCAGCACCACAATGCGTTTATACCGTTTCATTCTGCACCTTCCTTTTCACCAGAATCACCGTAATGCCGATGCACAGATACGCCAGCGGGAACACGCCGATCATCAGACTCTTCAGCAGGGAAGAGGTGGAATCGCTGATGGTCAGGTAGTTATAATTCAGCGACTTGGAGCGGATGGAAATGGCTTCCCGTTCGCCCACCAGACAGGACAGCGAGTTCATGGCAAGGTCCACATTGGCGCCGGAAGAGTAGGCGTTGTACATGTCTTCCAGGAACACGGAGGAGCTGAACCAGACGATCTGACCGCCGCTCTGGTCTTCGATGCTCACGGCCACGCTGAAGGGGCCGTCCACGTCTCCGTCTTCCTTCTCGTAAGTCTCCAGACTGTAGCCCGCCGTTTTGCTGAAGGCTGTGTCGGAGGTGGTCAGCAGGGAAGTGACGGTGCCGTTGGCGGAGCTGCCCACGGTCATGCCCTGGGCAATGGGCATCAGCACATAATAGTTTTCTTCGGTCAGCGAATCGGTGATATCGCTGCTGGCAATGTCAGGCATCAGCACATAGGGCATGCCGAAAGCGTAATGCTCGCGGTCTTCTTCCACCACAATGCCTTCTGCGGCGGTCACGCCGTAGTTTTCCAGCAGGCTGTACAGATTGGGCAGGCTGCCGTTTTCGGTGGTGCCAGCGCTGACCATCAGTTTGCCGCCATTGGAGACATAATCCTGCAGCATGGTCACTTCTTCTTCCGAAAGATCGGTGGAGGGAGCATAGATCAGGATGCAGTCGGCTTCTTCGGGGATCTCATCCACCGTCAGCAGGGACAGAGTGTTGACCTCATAGTTTTCCTTTTCCAGCTGATCGGAGAAGGTGGAAGGCAGTTCCGCTTCACCGTGGCCTTCCAGCACATACAGCTGGGGCAGGTCTTCGGTCACCACATAATCAATGGCAGAGGTGATGGCACCTTCACCATCGAAAGAAGTGGTGTAGCTGTAAGAATAGACGTTGGATTCCGATACGTAAATGTCGTTATAGCTGATGTAGCGGTACCGATCGCCGCATTCCACCACAAGGCTGTTGTTGGGCACATCCTCGTCGGTATACTGTTCCGCAAAGGTGGGGTATACATCGGGGTTGCGTTTGACCACCGAAATGTGGCCGGACAGGCTCTCGTACTTGCCCAGCAGGTTTTCGATCACATCGTCTTCCTCACCGGCCTGCACGATCCAGTAGATGGTCACGTCCTGTTCCAGGGCGTTTACCACCACCTTGGTGTTGCTGGTGATGGAATACAGCTTGGTGGAGCTGATATCGTATTTAGTCATGCTGGTGGGCAGGGCGCTGACAAAAATGTTGGCCACGATCAGCAGTGCCAGCACCACCACTGAGATCACCAGAGAGTAGCTGCCGCCCAGCAGAGCCACCTGGCTGCGTACCGGTGCGGAAGTCTTGGGCTTTTTGGGATTTTTCATCAGTTATACCTCCGCTTTTCCAGCGACTGTACCGACAAAAACAGGAAGAAAACAGCCACCGAGAGATAATACACAACGGCGGTCATGTCAAATACGCCGTTGACAAACACATCCAGCCGCTCGAACAGAGACAGGGTCGTCATGATCTCGGGCAGCAGGCCTTCAAACATGCTGCTGTCCATAAAGTAGGCGATGACCACCACTGCCATGAGCCCAAGCCCTACGCCGTAGGAAAGATTGTCGTTGCGGGTCAGATAGTGGATCAGGAAACCGACGGCAGCTGCCAGAACGAACAGAGCCAGAGCGAAACCCAGAGCCGTGGCGGAGACATACTCCGACAGAGTCACGCTGAAATAGTTCAGCACGATGACCGCCACACCGATACCGGCGGCAAAGCCCTGGTTTTCACTCAAAGAGGAGATGAACACGCCTACGGCAATGAGTGCGGCACCCATAAGGAAGAAAGCGAACAGCGAGCCGTAGGAGGTTGCCAGGTATACATCGCCGAACTGGGCAAAGATCAAAGGATAGGTGCAGATAATGGCCAGCGGGATCACAAAGACCACCAGCAGCGCCAGATACTTGCCCATGATGACCTGATAGGTGGACACGGGCAGGGAGTACAGCAGCTGGTCGGTCTTCTGGCGGCGTTCTTCCGAAATGACACGCATGGTCAGAATGGGAACGATCACCGCATAGATGATGCTGCTGAAGCTGAGTACATACTCAAAGTTGCTCACGGCCGCCTGCAGGTTGTACAGCATGGCGCCGATGCCCACGATGACCAGCAAAAATGCGCCGAACACGTAGGCTGTCAGGGACTGGAAATACATCCGCAATTCATGTTTGAATACAGCAGCCATGGTTTACGCCTCCTTCTGCCCGGCCGGTTTTTGGGCGGTGCTGGATTCGGTCAGTTCAATGAACACATCCTCCAGCGTGCCCTTCTTCAAAGTCATTTCCAGAATGACCTTGTCGCTGGCGGCAAAGGCCAGATAGATGGCGCGGGAAAGCTCATAAATGTCGCTGCGGTCGGTGCTGATGTGGGCCACCGTCCACTTGCCGCTGTTTTCCTCCACTGTCAGCTGAGAGATGGAGGGAACTTTTGCCAGAATATGGCGCAGCTCGTCCGGAGCAGCGTCGGTGGTCAGGCGGGTCTCGTTGGGGGCCAGCAGCTTCTTTTCCAGGTTGGCGGGGGTGTCGAAGGCCACCAGCTTGCCTTTGGAGATCATCAAAATCTGGTCGCAGATGGCCTGTACCTCCGAAAGAATATGGGAGCTGAAAATAACGGTGTGGCTCTGCCCCAGTTCCTTGATGAGGTCGCGGATTTCGATGATCTGCAGCGGGTCCAGGCCAACAGTGGGTTCGTCCAGAATGATGACCTTGGGGTTGCCCAAAAGAGCCTGGGCGATACCCACGCGCTGCCGGTAGCCCTTGGACAGGTTGGAGATGCGGCGGTTGCGCACGCCGTAGATGCCGGTCTTTTGGACCACTTCCTCGATCTGCCGGTCCAGTTCCTCCCGGTGCAGGCCCTTGGCCTCACCCACAAAGCGCAGATACTCCATGGGAGTATCATTCATGTACAGAGGCGGGTGTTCAGGCAGATACCCGATCTGGCGTTTGGCTTTGTCCGGGTCCTCGAAGATGTCGAACCCGTCAATGCGCACATGCCCGGATGTGGCCGAAAGGCACCCGGTCATGATGTTCATGGTGGTGGACTTGCCAGCACCGTTGGGGCCCAGAAAGCCGTATACGTGCCCTTCCTCGATCTCAAAGGAGATGTTGTCCACCGCCAGAAAATTCCCGTAGTATTTACTCAGGTGCTCAACGGAGATCATCTTGCGCCTCCTTGTTCCTCTTTTTCATGTGTATCCATCCTTTCCTGTGGATTTGTTCATCCCGTCCGTTTGGCAAGGGCCTCGGGGCGGTTTCACAGAAAGTATAGGTGCCGAATATCAACTTCCGGTCAAGTTTTGCCCCATACGGTGCAGGTTTCTAAAAACTTTCACCATTTTCATACGGGTTCGTCGCAGGTTGGGGGTAACATGGGCACAGTACGTAAATGGGAAGGGGAGACAAGGGATGTTTCGCATCCTTGTAGCGGAAGATGACAAAGGCACCCGGCGGTTGATGCAGGACACGCTGGCGGACGCAGGGTATGAGCCCATGCTGGCTGCCGACGGGCAGGAGGCACTGGACCTGCTGAACAAAAAACATGTGGATCTGCTGGTTCTGGATGTGATGATGCCCAAGCTGGACGGTTTTTCTCTGTTGTCGGCTCTGCGGCGGGAAGGCAGCCAGCTGCCGGTACTGATGCTCACCGCCAAGGAGGCCCTGGCAGACAAGAAGCAGGGGCTTCGCCTGGGCGCAGATGACTATATGACAAAACCGGCGGACGAGGAAGAAATGCTGCTGCGCATCGGAGCGCTTCTGCGCCGGGCACAGGCCATCAGCAGCCGCCGGCTGACAGTGGGCGGCACCACACTGGTGTATGATGATCTTTCGGTGGAATGGGACGGGCATGTGACCGATCTGCCACGCAAGGAGTTCCAATTGCTGTACAAGCTGCTCTCCTGCCCGGACAAGACCTTCACCCGCCGACAGATGATGGATGAGATATGGGACATGGCCACCGACAGCGACGAGCATACCGTGAATGTGCATATCAACCGACTGCGGGACCGATTCAAGGATAACAAGGATTTTGCCATCGTTACCGTGCGGGGGCTGGGGTACAAGGCGGTGCGGCTGTGATGCGGCGTTTGATGGACTCCACCCGTTGGCGGTTCATTGCCTGCGTGGTAGTCAGCAACCTGCTGTCGGGGCTGGTGTCAATATTTGTCTGGATGCCTCTGGCGGATCGTCTGCTGACCCGGGAAAAACCGCTGGGGCCCTGGATGCCCATGCTGTTGTCCATCCTGCTGGCCATACCCATCTCTTCCTTTATCAGCCGGGTGTCGGCCAAGCCTATTCAGGATATGGTAGAGGCCACCAAATCCATCTCACGGGGAGATTACACCGTGCGGGTAGAGGAGGGCGGGAGCGGCGACATTGCCGAACTGCTGCGCAGCTTCAACCGCATGACCGCCGAACTGGGCAGCACCGAGATGATGCGCAACGACTTCATCAATACATTTTCCCACGAATTCAAGACACCCATTGTCTCTATCCGGGGCTTTGCCCGGCGGCTGCGCCGTGGCGGGCTGACCCCGGAACGGCAGAACGAATACCTGGATTTTATTGCGGAGGAATCCGAAAGACTTTCCAAGCTGGCCAGCAATGTGCTCTTGATTTCCCGATATGAAAACCAGAAACTGGTGGGGGAACAGATGGATTATGATTTGGATGAGCAGATACGTACCTGTGTGTTGAGGCTGGAAAGCCAGTGGTCGCCCCGGGGACTGATCTTTGAACTGGACCTGGCCCATCTGCCTTGCCGTAACAACAGCGAAATGATGGAACACGTCTGGATGAACCTCATCGGCAACGCCATCAAATTCAGCCGGGACGGCGGCGTGATCTTTATTTCCGGCAAAATGGAAAACGCCTTCATCACGGTGAGCATCCGCGATGAAGGCGTAGGTATCCGGCCAGAGGATCTGGGGCATATATTCGATAAATTCTATCAGGGAGATTCCTCCCGTGCGTCGGCAGGCAATGGCCTGGGACTGGCACTGGTACACCGCATTGTGGAACTGGGCGGCGGCACCATCACCGCCGAGAGTACGGTGGGAAAGGGGACTACGTTCCGATTGGAACTGCCCGCCAACAGTCCGGGATGAGCAATAACTGGCCGACATCTCCATTACTTGACTTCCAACAACAAACCCGCCCCTTTGACGCGGCCATGGATGATGCGTCAGGGGGGCGGGGTTTGCTGTTTGATTCAGAGGATTATTTCAGCGTTCCGTCCAGAATCTGCTGGTAGTACCAGGGTTTGGGGGCGTGGAATACCTTTCCGGCCAGAGCAGTGTATCTCTCTTCCCGGATTTCCCGGGGAAAGGCCAGTTCCCAGGCACAAAGAGCCTGGTATTTCAATTTCAGCTCCCGGTTGGCGGCGTTGTTGCCGTATTTGCTGTCTCCCAGAATGGGGCAGCCGATGCTGGCCATGTGGGCCCGGATCTGGTGGGTTCGTCCGGTGACCAACCCCACCCGCAGCAGGGCCAGACGGCCACTCACAGCAATGGTATCGTAGGATGTAATAATCTCCTTGGCGCCGGGGCGAGGCGTATCCAGCACCCGCACCTGGCCCTTTTCCGCATCCTTGAAAAGGAACCCTTTTAGGGTATCCGCCGGGGGCACGGGACGGCCGAAGGTGACGCAGAGGTAAGTCTTTCGAATCTGGTGTTCCCGGATGGCGTCGGTCAGGAACTGTTCAGTTTCGGGGGTCTTGGCCAGCAGGACCAGGCCGCTGGTGCCGGTGTCCAGACGGTGGCACAGGCGGATGTCGCTTTCCTTGGCAAGACGCTTTTCCTCGTACAGGCGGCGCAGCACCCGCGCCCGTAAGGTGTCGGAGTCTTCGCCATCCACCGGGATACCGGCAGGCTTGAGAGCCACGATCAGATCGTCGTTTTCATAAATCAGTTCCGCAGGGGCACGGCAGGACATGAACCAGGGGCCGTCCTGTGCAGCCAGACCCAGCTGTTCGTCCAACAGGTAAATACGGATCACATCCCCGTTCTGTACCCGGGTGGAGAGCGGCTGCTTTTTTCCGTTCAGTTTGATCTTGTTTTCCCGCAGGGCTTTGTTCAGCCGCCCGGGCCCCAGAACGGGAAACTGCTGCATCAGGTATTTGTCCAGCCGCACTGGCAGAAGGGATCGTACTTTCAGTTCTTGCATGAGATCGTCTCCAGTTCCTGCCCCCACAAAACGGTGGCATCATTGATATCCAGGGTGACCATCAGCCAGCCTGGGTCGCTGTCATCCACTTCCAGAATGGCATAAGTCTGACCGCTGGCGGTAATGGCTTCGGCGTTTTCCAGCTTTCGGCGTGCAAAAGGCGAATCGGCAAAGCAGATGGTTTTCTTGGTACTGTCCAGCACGCCCTGGTTCCACAAAGCGTCGGTGTAATCTGCCAGCCGCAGGGGATAGTTTTCGTCATAGGGGATACAGGCGCTGTCCAGAACACAGTCTCCCATGCCGGGGGCAATCACGTACCAGCTGCCCTCGTCGCCGTCAATGCGTCCGCACCAGGCTCCGCTGTCTTTGACGGGTTCCACGGCCTGCAAAAAGGCACCTTCGTCGGCAAAGAGATACAGGGTATCCTGCCGCAAAATGCCTTCGGAAAGTTCCTGCCGGTACAGGCTGCGCTGGTCTTCCAGCGCCTGGGCATCATACCGCGCGGCAAAGGGATCATTGGTGGACATGCCCAGATCTGCCGCATACAAAGCCAGGTGTAGGGCATCGTTCTGCAGTCCGTCCATGGAAGCAATGGTGGTATACCGTCCTGCGGCCTGCTGCCAGAAGCCGCTGGTCAGCTGGGAAGGAAACGCTTCGCTGCGCTGCGCCTGGGCAAAAGCCTGGCTGCGCTGGGTAAGCCCCGGCGTAAGATCCACCAGCTGCACCGTGACTAGTATGGCTACCGCGGCGGTGCACAGATTTTTTCGTTTGAACAGGCGGGATACACCGATGCAGGCTGCCAGCATCAGGAGGTAATACACCGGCCAGAACATACGTCCGCCGGAGCGGAATACGGAAAACAACTTGATGAAGGCGGCGGGCAAAGGCAGAGTGACCAGGGTGGCGCCGTTGGCGGTGACCACATGGCTGACGGCGAACAGAGTCAGGACCAGGCTCACCGCTGACAGCGTCCAGTGACGGCGCAGCAGGTCAAACAGCCGCCGGGGATGGCGGATAACCACGACCAGCGCGCAAACGGCCAGAGCCAACAGCACCCCAACCCCCAGATAGGCAAAAGCATCATAGTTGCCGCCTACCTGGTTTTGTGCGGGCAGGAACAGGCTCCAGTCCACACCGTTGACGCCTGCGGGGTTCCACAGGCTGTTCAGGTTCATTCCGAAATAGCCGTACAGGGCATCGCTGCCGCCGGACGCTGTGCCGTAAAACACACCGAACGTCCACCCGGCCGCCAGGGTGAGCGCCAGGTCGGCGGCCAGCCAGAGTACAGGACGGACGAACCGCCGGGTATGCAAAGCGTGATGCAGCAGCAAGGCGAAAGTCACCCCGTAAGTCATGGGAAGAAAGTAGGGGTGAACGGTGATGGCGAGAATGTTCAGCAGGAAAAGACCTGTAAAATGAAACCGGCCGGTCCGGTGCCCTAAAAAGTAATAATAGAGCGCAGCCAGCACAAAAAACTGGGCTGCCAGGGAGGTGTGCCGCAGCACCCGCTCCCACAGCACCGGGCTGAAAACAAACAGCAGGTCTCCCAGCAGGGGAACAGCGTACCCGTGGGTGAACAGCCCCAACAGCCGGGCACCGAAAGCTCCCTGCAGGATCAGGCAGAGCAAGGTAAACCAACCGAAGTACTGAAAGGTGTCGGGCAGCAGGGTAGACAGCATCCGGAAAAACGCCGCGAACAGGGGAATAGAATCGGTGTAAGCCACACTGAGCCCCTGGGGCGTGTTGATATTGGTGGCGATGCAAAAGGGAAAGGTGAATCCGCTTTGCCGGTAGAACAGCCAGCCTGCATAATGCTGCTGAATGTCCTTTTCAATGTATCCGCCCCGGCAGAAAGCGTCGTTGGTCACATCCAGCGGGGAAAGGCCAAGGACCAGAAAAAAGGCGGCGGCGCCAAGCACCGCGCCAAAGAAAAGCAGCAGACGGTCTCTGCGTTTGTCTGCGGCTGTGGGCATCTTGTTCATCACCTCGAAACTCTTGGCATTGCCCTCATTCTACCATAAATACCAAGGCTTGTACAACGGGCGGCATGGTTCGCGGCGGCTGGGCGCTGCATTGACATTTATTTGCATCTGCGATACAATATCAAGGTTGAAGTTTCCTTATACGAGCACGCCGCCATGGTGGAATTGGCAGACACAGCAGACTTAAAATCTGCCAGTAGCAATACTGTACCGGTTCGATCCCGGTTGGCGGCACCAGGCCGGAGCAGTTTTTTGCTCCGGTGCTTTTTATTTTGTGTCCACTGAGAACGGAAGACGGGCATGGAGAAAAAAGACTGAAAAATTACAAAAACGCTTGTATATTGTTTCAATTTCGTTTATACTTATGTGTTGTATGTTTGGGTAACTATATCCGAACGTGCCGAAATAGAGGGGGTGCCCGCGGGGCACTCAAGATCAAAGTCTGTAGGAAGGGGAAGCATCTATGTCTGATTACCGCAAGATGACCAAAGAAATGCTCCTGGCCGAAAAGGCCGATCTGGAAAAGGCTTACAGCGATTTCAAAGCGCTGGGCCTGAAGCTGAACATGGCCCGTGGCAAACCGGGCCCGCACCAGATGGACCTTGCCATGAACCTGCTCAAAGTGAGCGACTACACCACGGAGGACGGCACCGACGCCCGCAACTACGGCAACCTGGAGGGCCTGGAAGAGGCCCGTGCCCTGTTCGGTGAAGTGATGGGCGTAAAGCCGGAGAACGTCTTTGTGGGCGGTAACTCCAGCCTGCAGCTGATGTACAACCTGGTGTCGATTGGCTATACCTTCGGCTTCCAGGATTCTCCCTGCCCGTGGTCCGCGGTGGAAAAGCCCAAGTTCCTGTGCCCTGTGCCCGGCTATGACCGCCACTTCCGCATTACCGAGGAATTCGGCATTGAGATGATCAACATCCCCATGACGCCCGAAGGCCCGGATATGGATATGGTGGAAAAGCTGGTGGCCGAAGATGACACCATCAAGGGTATCTGGTGCGTGCCCCAGTACTCCAACCCTGACGGATACACCTACAGCGACGAGACGGTCCGTCGTTTCGCCAGCATGAAGACGGCTGCCCCGGACTTCAAGATCTTCTGGGACGAAGCCTATATCGTACATCACCTGACGGATGAGATCATCGAAACCCCGGTTTTGCTGGAAGAGGCCCGCCGTTATGGCAACGAGGACCGGGTGTTCATGTTCACCTCCACCAGCAAAATCACCTTCCCGGGGGCGGGTGTTTCCGCCCTGGCCTGCAGCGAAAACTCCATGAAGTATGTCTGCAAGCGTTTTGAAGTGATGATCATCAGCTATGACAAGATGAACCAGCTGCGCCATGTCCGCTTCCTGAAGAACAAGGCCGGCGTTCTGGCTCACATGCAGAAGCATCGCCGTCGTTTGGTGCCCTGCTTCGACGCTGTTAAGTGCACCCTGGACCATGAGCTGACCCCCTGCGGCGATATCGCTCACTGGACCAACCCCAAGGGCGGCTACTTCATCAGCCTGTATGTCATGCCCGGCTGCGCCAAGCGTGTGGCGGAACTGTGCAAGCAGGCCGGTCTGGTGCTCACCGGTGCGGGCGCTGCCTATCCGTATGGCCGCGATCCGGAAGATTCTCACCTGCGCATTGCGCCGACCTATCCCAGCCTGGATGAGGTCGAAAAAGCGTCTTTGCTGCTTACGGTCTGTGTGCGTCTGGCAGTGGTAGAAAAACTGCTGGCGGAACAGGAGTAAGTTTCGGGCTTTGCGGCCCGGCATAGAAGTCCTGCCCCAGAGGGCAATTTTTGGAGGTACCTAATGAACAAAAGAGGGAAGTCATGGCACTTTTTTGCCATGGCGGCGCTGATTATTGCGTTTTCGCTTTCGGCGCTCTTTGGCTTCAGCTATCAGTACGGTGATACCAAAACGACCTACGTGAAGGGCGCGGCGGATATCCGTTTCGGCATTGACATCCGCGGCGGCGTTGACGTGACTTTCATGCCGGCGGACGACATGGATGCCACCGACGCCCAGATGGCCGCCGCCAAGACGGTTATTGAGGATCGTCTTGTGGGCCTGGGCATCACCGATTACGAGGCCTATGTGGACAACAACAAAGACCGCATCATCGTCCGTTTCCCCTGGAAGAACGATGAAAGCGATTTTGATCCCCAGAGTGCCATTGATGAAATCGGCACCACCGCCCAGATGGTGTTCCGCAAAGGCAGCAGTGCCGATGGCGAAGAGATCCTCACCGGTGACGATGTGGAATCTGCCATGGCCGGCTACCTGCAGAACGAGGGCAACGTGGTCCAGCTGAAGTTCACCTCGGAAGGCGCCACCAAGTTTGCCGAAGCTACCACCGAGCTGGCCCCGGAAAATGGTACCATCAGCATCTGGCTGGATGATGAAAACATCAGCACCGCTTCGGTGGAAACCGCGATCACTGACGGTGAAGCCATCATCAAGGGCGACTTCACTACCGAGGAAGCTGCTACCCTGGCCAACCAGATCAACTCCGGCGCACTGCCGTTCGCACTCTCTGCCGAGAGCTATTCTACTATCAGTCCTACTTTGGGCGCCCGCAGCCTGGAAGTGATGGTGCTGGCCGGCATCATCGCCTTTGTGGCGGTGGCCCTTATCATGATCCTGCGCTACCGTCTGCCCGGCTGCATTGCCACCGTCTCCCTGTTCGGCCAGGTGGCGGCAACTCTGGCCGTGGTTTCCGGTTATTTCACCGTCTTCTCCGGTTCCACTCTGACCCTGCCCGGTATTCCCGGTATCATTCTGGGCATCGGTATGGGCGTGGACGCTAACGTCATCACTGCCGAGCGCATCCGTGAGGAGCTGGGCAAGAAGAAGACCCTGGACGGTGCCCTGACCAACGGCTTTAAGATGGGCCTGTCTCCCATCATTGACGGCAACGTGACCATCGTTATCGTGGCCGCCATCCTGATGGGCGCTTTCGGTCCCACCGACGGCTTCTGGGCCAAGGTCTTTACCCCGGTGTTCGGCTGGTTCGGCCCGTCCACCGCCGGCACCATCTATTCCTTCGGTTTCACCTTGCTCACCAGCGTTCTGCTGAACTTCGTGTTCGGCGTGTTCGCCACCCGTGTGATGCTGCGCGGTGCGTCCGGCATCAAGGCTCTGCGCAGTCCCTGGCTGTATGGCGGCGCCAAGAGCGGCGAAACCCCGCCTTACAAGGTTCCCCATATCAACTTTGTGGGCAACCGCAAGAAGTACTACATCTTCTCCTCCGCGCTGATCGTCGTTGTCCTGCTGTACAGCCTGGTCTTCGGCGTTTCCATGGACGTTGAGTTCAAGGGCGGCGTGGTACTGACCCTGGGTTACGAGAATTCCATCGACCTTGATGCGGTGGAAGACACCGTCAGCGCCAGTGTCGGTCAGAGCAGTCTGACTCTGCAGACCGGCAGCGACATTACCGGCCGCCAGACCCTGACCATCACCCTGCCGGGCAGCGAAAACCTGACCACCGAGGAGATGGACAACCTGCTGACCAGTCTGAACGAGCAGTTCCCGGAGAACTCCTTCGAAGAAAACGAAATCAGCAACGTCAACCCCACCATCGGTAAGGAATTCCTGTTCAAGAGCCTGGTGGCTGTTGTGACGGCCTGTGTGCTGATCCTGCTGTATGTGGCTTACCGTTTCCGTAAAGTGGGCGGCCTGCAGGGCGGTGCTACCGCTATCGTGGCGCTGTTGCACGACATGTTCGTGGTCTTCGGCGTGTTTGCCATCCTGCGCATTCCCCTCAACGGCAACTTTATTGCCGCTATGCTGACCATTCTGGGCTATTCCATCAACGATACCGTTGTTATCTACGACCGTATCCGCGAGAACACCGCCCTGTACGGCAAGCGGAACATGTCCCGCGCTGAACTGGTCAACCTTTCCATCAACCAGAGCTTTGGCCGTTCCCTGATGACTTCCATCACCACCTGCGTGGCCCTGGGCATTGTCTGCGTGGTGTCTGTGGTCTTCAAGCTGGACAGCATCTTTACCTTTGCACTGCCCCTGCTGTTCGGTATGATCAGCGGTGTGTACAGCACGTTCTGCATTGCTACCCAGCTCTGGCTGGATTGGCAAAACAAGAAGCACCCCACTGCTGCCAAGAAAAAGGCCTGATCCCTTCATACGCCTGAATTTTAACCTGGCACAGGGTTGAATCAAGAGGAGGATTGCCATGAAATGTCCGTACTGCGGCGCGATAGATTCCAAGGTGATCGATTCCCGCCCCACCGAAGACGGCGAGAAGATTCGCCGCCGCCGCGAATGCCTGAGCTGCAAAAAGCGCTTTACCACCTATGAAATCGTGGAGACGGTACCGCTGATGGTGGTCAAAAAGGATCATTCCCGTGAGGTCTTTGACCGGCAGAAGCTGCTGAACGGCATGCTGCGCGCTTGTGAAAAGCGCCCGGTCAGCTTCCAGCAGCTGGACGCTGCGGTGAGCCGCATCGAGCAGATGCTGCTCAACTCCTATGACCGGGAAGTTTCCTCCATCCATATCGGTGATCTGGCCATGGAACAGCTCAAGCAGCTGGATGATGTGGCATATGTCCGCTTCGCTTCTGTGTATCGCCAGTTCAGCGATGTGAACACCTTTATGGAAGAGCTGAAGGACATGCTGGATACTCGTTCCCGGATGAACGGCAACTGAATCTTTTGAATCTGTGGACCAGGCCCGCTGCCAATGGCAGCAGGCCTGGTTTTTGTATAGGGGGCTGATATTGGGGGCAGACTGAGAAGGAAAGTGAGGGATGCCCATGCAGCAGCAAGCCGCCGACAGATTGGCGAAGGAACTGGACGTCAACAAAGAATTCTTGCAATCCAGTTTCGGTGATTCTCTGGATTTTTACTGCAAAGACCTGTCCATGGGACGGGTACGCTGCAGCATCGCACTGTTTACCGGTCTGTCTTCACCGGAAAAGCTCACGGTGATGGCGCTGTCGCTCCTGGAGCAGGAAAAAGCCGATTTCCAAAGCGGTGCGCAACTGTGCCGCTACCTGCTGACCATGAGCCGTATTCCCACCGAAAGTACACCTGTTACCACCAGGCAGATGCTGGTGGAACGGCTGGCCAATGGTCTTGCGGTGCTGCTCATTGACGGATGCCCCTGTGCGGTGGGGATTTCCACCCAGGAAATGCCCCAGCGCTCGGTGTCCAATCCGGGCGGGGAAGGCAATATGCACGGCCCGCAGGAAGCCTTCACCGAGCTGCTGCGCAACAATGTATCTTTGCTTCGCCGCCAGTTCCGTACCGGGTCTTTTGTGGCGGAACTGCATATCTCCCACACTCATGCCAAAACGGAGTACTGCCTGTGTTATGATAAGGAACGAGCCCCGGCCGATACCATCCGTGCACTGCGGGAACGGCTGGAAAAGGTCCGCCTGCCGGTACTGCTGGATTCCTCTTACTTTGCCTCCTTCCTCAAGCAGGATAAGCTGAACCTGTTTCCTGCGGGGGCGTATACCGAGCGCCCCGCCACAGCCTGTGCCCGCATCTGTGAAGGCAAGGTGGTGATATTGGTTTCCGGCAGTCCCTTTGCCATGGTGGTGCCCAGCTTTTTCAGTGAACATTTTGAGTCGCTGGACGACTACTCTGCCGGGGCTGTTTTTGCAGGACTGATCCGTCTGCTGAAGTATATCGCTTTTCTTCTGGCAGTATTTGGACCAGGGCTGTATGTGATGGCGCTGAGTTATGCGCCGGAGATCATTCCCATACGCCTTTTGTCTACGCTGGCCAAGGCAGAAGCCCAGACGCCCCTTTCACCCATGCTGGAGATGCTCACGGTGACACTGCTGCTGGAGATCGTGCGGGAAGCCGGGCTGCGGTCCCCGAAATCCATCAGCCACACGGTCAGCCTGGTGGGGGCCTTGATCATTGGAGAAACCGCAGTCAGCGCGGGAATCGTCAGCGTGCCGGTCCTGACCATGGCGGCGGCTGCGACGGTAGCAACGCTGGCGGTACCGTCCCTGTATGAGCAGTCCATCCTGTTCCGTTTCGGTGTGATTTTGCTGACGGGAGTATTCGGCGTGCCCGGTTTTGCCTGCAGCGCGCTGCTGATTCTGGCCATGGCCTGCGGAAGCGATCCTTTCGGGTATGATTATCTCTATCCGCTTATGCCGCCCAGCCGGGCAACTTTGCGGGATGGTTTTGTGCGCACGATCTGGACTTCGCTGGCCAAATCAGAAGGGGAGGGACGACTATGAAACGGGAAGCGCCCAATCTGTTTGCGGCGCTGCTGCTGGGCGTTTTCGGTAATGTGCTGCTGACATCGCAAGTGGGGTACAGTGTCCGTCCCGGGGCACTGCTGCTGCCGACAAGTGCTACGGTTCTCACCCTGGCGGCCGTTGTCTTTGCGTGGTCATGGCGCATTTTGGAAAGGAATCTGCTGGCACGGTGGAGCTTGATGGCTTTGTTGGCTATGAGTTCCGCTCTGGAGATTCTGCGTTTATGGCGGCTGTTTTCTTCGGCCTATCCGGAAGGGATGAGCATGTTCGGGATCTGCCTGATGATCGTGGCGCCTGTCATTTACCTGCGCAGGGTTTCCTCCATTGCCCAGACGGCCAATGTGGTGTTATCGATTTTGCTGGTCACTTGCGTGCTGCTGGTGATCTCCATTGCACCGCAGCTGCGCTTGTTCAATCTGCAGTCTGCTCCGGTGACAGCACAGCAGGTCCAGACCACATTTTTGGCGCAGGCTGTGCTGTTTCCGGAATATCTTCTTCCCGCGCTGTGGCCGGGTTCCGCCCGGTTTGGCAAGCACACGCTATTGCGGCTTTCCCTGTTTGGCGTTGGCTTTTCAGTTGCAGCCCATTTTGTGCTGGAACTATTTTTCGGAGCGGATGCACCTTTGCAGGAGAATCCTTTGCATACCGCGGCACAAAGCGGTGCGCTTTCTATCTTCAACCGGTTGGAATGGCTGCAGCTGATCTTGTGGACTATGATCGTGACCATCAAGCTGGCCATGTATCTGTATGCTGGGGTCCATCTTATGGGCGGAGCTGCCTGCAAAAGTGAAAACAATGCGGTGGGGCTGGATCGCTTTCCATTCTATTTCGGGCTGATGCTTCTTTTGTGTGCCCTGTGGCGTTCGGCGGATATTGACCAGCTTGCCGTGGCCCGCAATCTTTTGCTGTTGATTTTTACCGGTATGGTGATCTTGGGAGGTGTGTTTCGGTGGCTGCTGGGCGCAAGGGCATAAACGGCCTGATAGCGGGAATGCTGATGTGTATGTGTGTGCTTTTCAGCGGCTGCGGGCAGACGTCTCTTTTATCCCAGCGGGAGATCGTTCATGCTGTGTTTTTTCAGAAAAACGGAGAGGAAAACACAGCACTCCTTCTTCTGGCAGATCAGCCGAAAGAGCAGGAAGGAGAAACTGACGGATACAAAACGGCGGTGGGGACGGGTCAAACCCCTGCCCGGGCGTTGGAACAGGCAGAAAGAAGCCTGGACGGTCAAGTTTTTTATGGGTTGATGGATATGGCTGTTTTGCCCTTGGAAGGCGATTGGCAAAGTACCGTTGAACTGGGCAGGCTGCTGTATGAAAAAGCTCAACCTGCCCCGCAAATCACCCTGTTCCTGATGGAAAGCAGGACACAAAAGAAATTGACCGAAGGAGCCGCTGCTTTGTATGAGGGCATGGAAAACGCCATAAACAAATACGGTCTGTGCAATGGGCTGCAACTTATGTTTTCCGCACAAAATGAATGTGCCCTGCCGGTATGGCAGGGCACAGAATATGGTTTTGCGTTTTTGCAGAAGGATCGTCCCAATACAGTGCTGAAGGATACGTTACCCGCCCAGATGGCAGCAGTGCTTTGCGGGCAGGCCAACCGGATAGACTGCTGCTTTTCTCAAGGTACGGCCTCCGTACAGGGAAAAGCCATGGTCCAGCATCGGGTCCAGGAACAGGGAAACGCCGAATTGTATCTGACACTGGACGCTCCCGACCTGCAGGAACTGGGAATAACCCGGCGCAGCGAAGAGCAGCTGGAACAAATTCTGCGGGAAGAACTGGGGCAAGCCTTTGAGCAGATTACAACCGACTGCTGCGTTCCGGGATTTGATCCGCTGCGCATGGGGGTGTGGGTCTGGGCTGCCCGCGGCCAGACAGATGAGCTTCCGCCGCTGAGCCTGGAAGTCAGCTTTGAGTCGTAAGAGTCAGCCTTCCTCGGTGGTCAGGGTGGTGGGGCGGTCGAGATAGACCACACGCTTGTCCGAAATAAAGGTCTGGAAGTTGTACAGGACCAATACTTCATCATAGCCTTCGGACTCAATGGTGGTATCCAGACCGTAAGAGAAGTTGCGCAGGTCAACCACGCCGATTTTGGCATAGTTGGCGGTCAGGAAGGGAACAAAGCAGTTGGCATAGCTGTCCTTGACCACCAGAATACTTCCTTCGCCGTTGCCTTCAATCACCGAATAGCCGTTGTTTCCGTCCAGGAAAGCGGCGTACTTATCGCGGGTTTTCAGCTTTTCGGTATTGACCATCTTCTCGGTGACACGCTCGGTATACTGCGTTTCCCCGTTGATGTCGTAAATGGTCATGGGATTGTCCAGGGGATAATAGGTGATGGTATCCGGCTGCACGTCCCAACGGCGGGCGGCAGAGTAATGGGTGCCGTAGAAGTCAGGCACGGCCACCGCTTCGTGACTGGCAAGATCAAAGGGCGTCAAACCTTTGAGAGCACAGAACTGCTCATAGGCGAGGTAAGCGCCTTCGGTGGTCCAGTGATGATCGGTCTTGTAATACAGATACCGGTCCTTTTCCTGGGTGAAGACTTCACGCAGATCAATCACGTCGGCAGCGGCGGACACTTGCGCAAAGATATCATCCAGCATGGCGTTTTCATCAGCCATAGGGGCACCCAAAGGCAGCATTTCGGGATAGATCACACTGGCGGAGGGGGCCAGCAGGAAGGTGACCTTTCCGGGATGCCGGGACGCAAAGTTGATTACGGCATCCAGATTTTTGTCCAGCTGGGTCTGGCTGCTGGCGGGAATATCAAACAGCTTGGTAAACATCCAGCCGTCTTTCCCCAGCAGGATGTCGCTTTCCTCTACCTTGGCAAGTGCCAGGCTGTTGAAGCCGCTTTCCAGGTCGATCCAGCCGTCGCGGAACGCGATCTGATCCTGCATATAGGTGCCGAAATCCTGGAACCAGCTGCCGTCCAGCAGCGTCTTGGCGGATGGAGCGGGAAGCTGTGCCAGCTTGCGGGTTTCCAGGTCGGACATTTCCCGCTTGGGCCAGAATAGATTCAGAATCGAGAAACCAGCCACCATCAGGATGAACAGAACTGCCAGTGAACCGGAGCGTGCCCCGGGTTCCCGCCCGGCTTTGCGATGAATATAGCGAGACATACAGGCACACCTCCTTTAAAAATCAGCATACAAGGCAGCGGAGCCGGTGGCACCCACCACGAAGGCAACACACAAAACGGAAACTGCTGCAAAAATCACCAGCCGCAGGGGCAGAATCCGCTTGGTCTTGTTCCACAGCCAGGACGGCAAGGGGGTGGAGCACAGGCAGCCCAACACCAGCAGAACGCCGTAATTACGGACAAAGTACAGGGCAGAAACGCCGCCCTGAGGAATGAACATCCGGTTCATCAGCAGGCCCAGGGGCGCGCCTGCCGCGTTGGCGGTAAAGATGCCCCAGCCCAGTACCACAAAGAACAGGGTGTAAATGTGGGGCCAGATGCGACCTTTCTTCAGATGTTTGAGAAGGAAGTTTTTCTCAATAACCAGCAGAATAAAGTAATACAGACCCCAGCAGATAAAGTTCCAGTTGGCGCCATGCCACAGACCGGTCAGAGCCCAGACGGCCAGCATGTTCAGGATCTGACGGGCTGCGCCGCGGCGGTTGCCGCCCAGAGGAATATAGATGTAATCCCGGAACCACTGGGACAGGGTGATATGCCAGCGGCGCCAGAATTCGGTGATGCTGGCGGAGATATAGGGCAGGTTGAAGTTGGCCGGACACTCGAAGCCCATCATTAGGCTCAAGCCATTGCTCATTTCAGAATACCCTGCAAAGTCGAAATACAACTGCAGGGAATAGGCCAGCACGCCCAGCCAGACCAGCGGGGTGCTGGCATTGGCAAGACCGATACCGTCTGTGGCGGAGATGATATCCTGCCAGAGAGCGCCGATGGAGTCAGCCAGAATGACCTTTTTGGCCAGGCCAAACACAAACATCACGGCACCATCTTCAAACATGCGAAGGGAGCAGCGGCCGGATGTTTTGTGCAGAGCGGGGGCCAGTTCCCGGTAACGCACGATAGGCCCTACGATCAGCTGCGGATACAGGATCACATAGGTGGCAAAGGTGACGGGGTTGCGCTCAGCCTCGGATTTATGGGTGTACACGTCCGCGATGTAGCTGATCAGCTTGAAGGAGTAATAGCTGATGCCGAGAGGGAGTACATCCAGGAAGGACAGAGAAGAAAGTCCCGCGCCGGAAATCTGGTTGATGGTGTCGATGAGGAAATTGGTGTACTTGAAAAACACCAGGGCCGCTGCACTCAGCACAACAGCGGCAATCAGAGCGGCACGGCGCACGCCCGGGGCACGGCTTTTCTGAATAAGCAGACCTGCTATGTAGTTGACCGCAATCAGCGCAAAAATCAGCGGCAGCCAGGTAATACCGCCCCAGCAGTAGAACAGGATGCTTTCCAGCAAAAGGACCGCGTTTTTTGCACGGCCTGGGACCAGATAATACAACCCCAAAGCCAGCGGCATAAAGCAAAACAGGAACACCACACTGTTGAATAACAAGGGGCACTCCCTCCTTCCTCAAACCAAAAAATGCGGCAGGTCGTTGACCCGGTACGCCCCGGCCTCTGCCAGGAGCAGAAGCCGGTAGGGCGCAGGGACAGCGGCCTGCCGTTTTGTCATTGCATCAATCCAGCCGGATCAGGCAAGCGCGCTCTCGATGGCAGCGTCGATGTCCGCATAATCCGGGCCGTTAACGCCGGCAATCACCATCACGACGAAGTCGCCGCTCACGACGATGCGGGCATCCTGTGCCTTGGCAACCTTATCGGCAAATTCGGCATACAGGTTGCTGCTGGCGGTTTCCTTGTAGGCTTCCAGTTCGGTCTTCACAGCATCCGCGCAGCCGCTCTTGGCCTGGATGGCCAGAACCAGAGAGCAGTCTGCCTGGTCGTTGGTCACATCACCCTTGAAAGCCAGGATGTTATCCATGGTCAGGCCCAGTTCGTTTTCCAGAGAGAAGTCGTCCAGAGCACGGGGATTAGCGATTTCATTGACGGCTTCCAGAGAAGAAACAATGGACTCCAACTTGGCAGTGTCGGCTTCACCGGTGGTCTCTTCGGTCTGGCTCTCTTCAGCGGAAGAAGAGGTGTCACTAGTGGAGGTCTCAGAAGAGGTGGTGTTGGATTCACTCTGGCTGCTTTCGGAAGAAGAGCCGGTGCAGGCGGCCAGCAGGCTGGTCATCAGCACAGCGGCGCACAGAACAGCAATCAGTTTTTTCATGGTGATTCTCCTTTTTGATTCTCCCTTATTATAAGGGGAGTATAGCACATTTCAGCGCCGGTTTATACAACCCGCGCACAGCCGGTACTGAGTACGGCTGCATGCTAATAGGATACACCATTCACGGCAGTTTTTCAAGGCCTGCAAAAGGGCGTTCCCTGTTGATCTTTGTAAATTTTTGCCACCAATTCCCGGCTTTGGGCGGGGTTGACAAGCAAGGGCTTTTCGCCGTACACTTACCTTGAAATCAAGGGAAGGACTTACGCGATGCAAAGTCAAAAAGCAAAAATGGTGGCACGCCTGGGCATGCTGTTTGCTCTGGCTATGGCCCTCTCTTTTTTTGAATCGGTGATCACGCCTTTTTTGGGGCTGATGCCTGCCATGAAGTTGGGCCTTGCCAATATCGTTGTGATGTATGCACTGGTGTTTACCAGGCGGCGGTACGCCTTGATGCTGGTACTGCTGAAGGCGGCATTTACCTTTTTAGTAAGAGGAGCCACGGCAGGCTTTCTTTCCTTGTGCGGGGGAAGTCTTTCCTGGCTGGTGATGTGCGCTCTGCTTAGCCTGCCTTTCCCGGTGACAGGGTACATCTTTTCGGTGTGTGGGGCTCTGGCGCATAACATCGGTCAGCTGGCAGGGGCTTCGGTGATTTTGAGCAGTGCTTTGGCCTTGGGGTATGCTCCTGTACTCCTGGCGGTGGGATTGGCGGTAGGAAGTCTGACCTGGTGGGTGGCACGGGGTGTTTTCCCGGCGCTGAAGCGCTTTTCCTTGGAGGAAAAAGGAAATGACAACAAAATTTTATTTTAAGATTTTGTCTTAAACCTTCGCTGGGCTATTGACATCTATAATTTGTTGTGCTATTATATAGTTAAGGCACAAGACTGTGTCTTAAAAAAGTGATTCAACCAAATTTGATTCGGAGGTAATAAACATGGCTAAATACGTTTGCACTGTGTGCGGCTACATCGCGGAAGGCTCCATCCCGGAATTCTGCCCGGTCTGCAAGGCTCCCGCTTCCAAGTTCATCGAGAAGAAGGACAACACCTATGTCACCGAGCATGTGGTCGGCATTGCCAAAGATGCTCCGGAAGACATCATCCAGGGCCTGCGTGAGAACTTCAACGGCGAGTGCAGCGAAGTCGGCATGTACCTGGCCATGAGCCGCGTGGCTGACCGTGAAGGTTATCCCGAGATCGCCGAAGCCTGGAAGCGCTATGCCTTCGAAGAGGCTGAGCATGCTTCCAAGTTCGCTGAACTGCTGGGCGAAGTTCTGACCGACAGCACCCAGAAGAACCTGCAGATGCGTGTTGACGCCGAGTGCGGCGCCTGCGCCGGCAAGATGGACCTGGCCAAGAAGGCCAAGGAGCTGAACCTGGACGCCATCCATGACACCGTTCATGAAATGGCCAAGGACGAAGCCCGCCATGGCCGCGGCATGCAGGGCCTGCTGGACCGTTACTTCAAGTAATTTTCCGGCATTGCAATCATGCAATATCCGCCCCGGGGAGCCGCAGGCTCTCCGGGGCTTTTTGTATGGTTGACAAAGCATGTTCCCCAACGATATAATAAGAAAGCAATCGGCGATGTTGGAGAATTTCCGGCACCGCCTGTTTTTTCGCCCGGCTGTTCTCCGGGTACCAAGCAAAGGAGAAAACTATGCCTTATCGTCTGATCCGTCAGGAGGGGCGGCCCGTCGCGGCGAATTCAAGACCGTGCACGGCACTGTGCAGACCCCCGCTTTCATGAACGTTGCCACTGCCGCGGCCATCAAGGGCGGCCTGTCCGCCTTTGACCTTAAAGAGATCCGCGCCCAGGTCATGCTGTGCAACACCTACCACCTGCATCTGCGCCCCGGCGACAAGCTGGTGGCAGATATGGGGGGGCTGCACCGCTTCACCCGCTGGGATGGTCCCATCCTCACCGACAGCGGCGGATTCCAGGTGTTCAGCCTGGCCAAGCTGCGTCACATCACCGAAGAAGGCGTGACATTCAACTCTCATCTGGATGGCCACAAGATTTTCATGGGACCGGAGGAGAGCATGCAGATCCAGGCAAACCTGGGTTCCACCATTGCCATGGCCTTTGACGAATGCGTGGAGAATCCGGCTGAGCACGACTATGCCGCCGCCAGCTGTGCCCGGACCGCCCGTTGGCTGCTGCGCTGCAAGATTGAGCTGGACCGCCTGAAGCATGAAGGCAAGGCCGTGAACCCGGATCAGCTGCTGTTTGGCATCAACCAGGGGTGCACCTACAAGGATCTGCGTGTGGAGCACATGAAGCAGATCGCGGAGTATGATCTGGACGGCTATGCCATCGGCGGTTTGGCTGTGGGCGAGCCGGCGGAGGTCATGTATGACGTGATCTCTGCGGTGGAGCCCTATGCTCCCAAGGACAAGATCCGTTACCTGATGGGTGTTGGTACCCCGGGCAACATCATCGAGGCTGTGTACCGCGGCGTGGACCTGTTCGACTGCGTTATGCCCAGCCGCAATGCGCGACACGGACACCTGTTCACCTGGAACGGCATCATCAACATCAAGAACCTGAAGTACGAGCGGGACGAAAGCCCCATTGACCCGGAATGCGACTGCCCGGTCTGCCGCCACTTCAGCCGCTCTTATATCCGCCACCTGCAGAAGGCGGATGAGTTGTTAGGGATGCGCCTGGCGGTCATGCACAACCTGTATTTCTACAACCATCTGATGGAGCGCATCCGGGAGGAACTGGACAAGGGCACTTTCCAGCAGTTCCATGACAAATATGTCAAACTTCTTGATACAAGAATTTGATAAAACACTTGCGCAATGGCGTTAAATTCGTTATAATCTTCTTATGTCTTAAAAACAGCAATAAGGAGCCATTTAATTATGATTCAGTTTTTGGAAACCACTGCCAGCACCGGCAATATTCTCCTGACGATGGTCCTGCCCATGGTCCTGGTCATCGGCTTTATGTACCTGATCATCTACGTTCCGCAGAAGCGTCAGGACAAGAAGGACGCTGCCATGCGCAACTCCATCGAGATCGGTGACGAAGTGACCACCATCGGCGGCATCATTGGCCATGTGGCGGCCATCAAGGACGACACCTTCGTTCTGGAGACCACCAGCGACCGCGTCAAGATCCGTTTCCGTCGTTCGGCCATTTCCTCGGTGGAAAAGCTGGATATGGGCAACGGCAAGGATGATGCCAAGAAGGATTCTTCCGCCAAGAAATAAACCGTTTCCAACGGTCACATAACAAAACGCCCCCTTGCATAAGGTGTAATGCAAGGGGGCGTTTTGTATGAATAAAGCAAAAGCAAGAAAGACAGCATTGCTCCGGCGCAAGCCTCGGCAAAAATCTAGAAAAAGCAATCAAAGCAACCGGCTTCTGTCGGCCGTTCTGCGAAGTTTCGCGGCGGGCGTGGGTACGGCAGTGGTCATTCTGTGCCTGCTTTCAGTGGTATTTGCCAACACAGCTTTGCCTTTAGGATGGATGGGGCCTGCAGCCTGTGGGGCAGCGGCTTTGGGTGCCTTTGTGTCCGGGCTGGTCATCAGCCTGGCGGTTCCGAGCTTCAAACTGTTGGCAGGAATCGGGTTCGGCGCTTTTTACTGCCTGTGCACTGTTACCGCCAGCCTGCTGGCTTCCCGTATCCCAACGGCTGACAGCGCCAATCTGTCTTTGCTGGCAGTCCTTCTGCTGGGCGCGTTGGCGGGCAGCGCAGCGGGTGCATTGCAGACCAGCGGCCAGGCGGCCGGAATGCGCTGATGCGGGCCACAAAAACAGCCGCTGCGGGTGTGCTGCATCTGCCAGTGGGCAGGATGCTTGGCGCACGCCCCGCAGCGGGAACGGCTTGCGGGGATACACCTCGTGTGCACAGCACAGCCTGGCAAACAGGAGCTGCCTTTGGGGCATTGTTTTTCTTGGGATATCTTTTCGGTATCTTGAAAGGACGGCTGGGTGATTCGGATTTTGGGGCTGCGCTGGCCGCCTATTACATGGACGGAGACCACTTCTCGGTTGTTGGAACGCTGTTTTTTGATCTGTACAGCGGTGCATTTCTGCAAGCTGTTCTGGTGTTGGTTTGTGGGTTCAGCGCTATGGGGACGGCGTTGCTTGGCGGCTATTTTTGCCTACGGGGCGCGGTGATGGGCCTGTGTGCAGCCAGCGTTTTTGTGCAAGGCGGCACCCGTGCACTGGTGGTCCACTGGATGCTGACCTGCCTGCCGGATCTTGGCGTGTTTTTGGTCATGCTCTGGCTGGCATGTCAGGCCAACGCATGTGCACTGGCGCTGCTGCGCGGGATGTCTTATGGCGGGCATCTGCGGCAGGCACCGCCTCTGCGGGCTATGTTGGTGCGGTTTCTGGTGTCACTGCTGCTGGCTGCCGGGATCTGCCTGCTGGGGGCTGCCTCAGGTGTCGTCTTCGCCGGAGTCCTCCTCTGAGGGGGCTTGTTGAGGTGTAAATCTATGCTTGGAAAGGGGAGAGGCAGCTACTGCATCCCGCAGCTGTTGCTGGTTGATGTGGGTATAGATCTGCGTGGTGGATACATTTTCGTGGCCCAGAATCTCTTTTAAGGCCAGCATGTCCACACCGCCCTGGTACATCAGAGTTGCGGCGGTATGACGCAGTTTATGGGGCGAATATCCACGTCCGGAAAGTCCGGCACTTTGCAGGCAGCGTTCTACGATCTGCTGCACCCGGCGTGCGGTCAGGCGTTTTCCGGTACGCTTGGATACAAACAACGCATTGGGGTCTGCCAGGTTCGGCAGTGCTGCACGGGCTGGCAGATAGTGGTCCAGGGCATCCTGGCAGGCACTGTTCAGGTAGACCAGACGCTCTTTGCCGCCTTTGCCGGTGATACGGATAGTTCCGTCTTTGAAATCGCTGAGATTGATGGTGATGAGTTCTGCCAGTCGCATGCCGCAGTTGAGGAACATAGTCAGAATACAGAAATCCCGCTCATAAAAATCACTTTGTATATTATTTAACAAATCGATGCTTTCATCGGCAGACAGGTATTTGGGCAACGATTTTTTTGGTGTGCCAAGGCTGATATTGGCCGTGGGATCATCGGGAATCTGGTTCATTTGGTTGCACAGATATCCGAAGAAGCCCCGCAGTGCCGATAATTTGCGGGCACGGGCCTTGGGACCGTTTTCATTGGTACGCACATAGTCCAGATAGTTCAGGATGTCACGCTTTTGGATGGCCCGGATCTGGTCAAGGGTGATGTGCGTCAAATCAATTTTCTCGGGCTCCGTTTCCAGCGTCTGCTGGCTGCACAATGACCAGGTGACCATCATATGGCGGAAGAATCCTCTCAGGTCCAGATAATAGCCATTGACGGTACGGGGAGACCGCAATTTGACAAAATCCAGGTAATGGAGATATTCGATCACCGTATCCGGCACATCCAGATATGGGGCATGCCGTTCGGGATGTGCTGCGTCGATGTAGCTGCTCATAAGAAACCGCCTTTCTAGCGTATATGGGTAAAGGTATGCACATCGGTTTGGATCCATAGATAGTCTGATACAGGAAGTATTATAAAAGCCAGAAACGGCATTATCCCTTCCCTGCATTTCGCTAAACTTACATTTAGCGAAATAGCATATCGCGTTTTTTACTATACCATGCTTTACCCTGCTTGTCAATTCCAGCCGAAATCAGTGGCCATTATTGGGCATGGAATCTGGTGCATAACACCATTCAGCACAATAAAAAACCAACCGTGGCAGCTGGCTTCGTTACAGAGCCCCTGCACGGTTGGTTTTGTCTTTTATCAGCGGTTGATGGACGAAGCCATCCGATGGTAAGTATGCCGTTCGCCGCGAATAGCAATGGAATACGCCATGATATTCTGCGGCAGCGCCATGCCCGGTACGCCGGTATCGCCGATGTGATGCAGGTCTGCCCCGGCCATCTTGCACCAAAGAGCAATCTGACGGATGGTGGCGGTATCAGCGCCTTCCTGGGATGTACCAATGGCAGTCATCAGAAGTGCGCCGCGGCTGTGGACATACCCGGCCAGCTCATGCACGGCTTCTACCGTAATGCCCGGTACGGTGCCGGGTGCCGGAACAAGAACGATGTCGGCTCCAGCGTCGATAAATTCTTGTGCATCCTGCTGTGTCATGATGGCGGCACCGCTCTGGGAAAGAATCCCTGCGCCGTGCATCTTGCCGGCTGCCAGGATCAGCCTGTCCCCTGCCGCTGCTTTCATCTCACGCAAGGCAGCGACAATGGCTTCGTTGGCCACGCCATTGCCGGGGTTTCCGGTAAGCAGTACCATGTCCACGCCCATATCGGCGGCTTTGAGGGCGTTTTCAGCAGTGGCCAGCCGGCCGGCCGACATCTGCCACAGCGTGCCGTCATTGGAAGCGGCCAGAACCGGGTCCACCGGCTCCAGATTGATGCCAATGACCCGTCCGGTCAGCCGTTTCAGCTCCCGGACGGTCTCTTCCGGGGCGACCTTCGGCAAGGCCTGCACCACCGGCTTCTGTACATCAAACATGTTCAGCAGCAGCACATCGGCGCCCAGGGCGGCCGCGTATTCGGCATTGGTCACATCATTCAGCAGCGGCTGGGTGATGCCGATGGTCTCGCTGACCATCACACGGCCCTCACACCCGGCCAGAGATTCCAGCAGTTCCTCTTTATTGAAAGCGGCCAGTTCACTGGCGGTGCAATCCAGCAGGCGCTTGGTCATAATCAATCATCCTCCTCGTCCAGGTCATCCACACGGCCTTTCCCGCGGACATAGAAAGGCTCGCTGTCCCGCATGCCTTGCTGGCCAAGAGGAGTTTCGGAAGTGGTAATGTTCAGATTGATTTTTTTTGCCTGTACTTCCGGTGAAGACATAAAAGGACGGGCAGCCTGGGCGATGGCTGCAAACAGCTTATCGTCCTTGGGGGCATCCAGAACCAGCAGATAGAACCGGTCGGTCTCGTTCACCAGCATGATCTGCAGATAGGCCGCAGCCACACCTTCCTGCTGGGCAAACAGTTCGCACAGCGGGTCCAGCAGAGCGTCGGGATATACGGTGGGTTCCACGATCGTGACCTTGTCTCCCGGCTTGATCTGGGTCTGACGCAATCCGGCCTTGGCACGGAGCACAGCGGCATCATGCTGCTGTTTGATGGAAGCAACCATCTTGGATTCAAAGCGCAGATTGTCACCAAAGGGGTCCACCACAAAGCCTGCCACGCTGTCGTTCTGCTGCAGCATGCGGGCGTAGTCGTCAAAGCGAAGCGCCATTACCTGATTGGCGGCGTTCTGCGTCCATTTGCGCATTTCTTCTTCGTTGGTGAATGCCGGGAAGAAGGAGCGCCCATCGGAGGCCTTCAGAAGCGAGAAGGTCACACGGGTGTCCTTGGGCATTTGGATGCGGCCGTTGGCGTCCGGCTTGGGCAGCTGGCCGTTCACCTCCACTTTTGCGGGAGCCAGGAAAATGGCGCGTGTCAGTTCGTTGATCACCAGATTCATATTCTGAGGATTATTTTCCTGCCGCAGCTTTTTGGCTGCCGCGTTCAATGCCGGGTTGGCTACCGGCTGTTTGGTTACCGGGTTCAGGATATGCCCGGCGGCCGGTTTCGGCGCGGTGGGCTGGTTGGTCTTTTTCATGATTGCGCTCCTTCTCGATTGATACATATCACGTTGTATTTACACAGATTCAGTCTTTCAGCTTGATGGCATTGACGGCTTCCCGCAGGTAGGATACCCCCACCAGACGCAGCCCCGGGAACTGGCGCTGATCCAGCATTTTCAGATTGTGCTTGGGGATAATGGCGGTATCGAATCCCACACGCTGGGCTTCCCGCAGGCGGGTCTCCAGGTGCGGTACACTGCGCACTTCCCCGCCCAAACCCACTTCTCCGATAGCCAGGGTCTTTTCCGCAATGGGCAGGTCAAGAAGACTGGACGCCATAGCCAGACAGGCTGGCAGGTCACAGGCGGTCTCGTCCAGGCGCAGGCCGCCAACCACGTTCAGGTACACATCCTGGTTGCCGAAGAAATGTCCCGTGCGCTTTTCCAGAACAGCCAGAAGCAGATACATGCGGTTGTAGTCAAAGCCGCTGGCGGTACGCCGGGGGCTGGGGAAAGATGTCTTGGTCACAAGGGCCTGCAGTTCGCCCAGCACCGGACGGGTACCTTCCATCACACAGGCTACGCAGGTGCCGCTGATGCCAAGGGGACGGCCTTCCAGCATGACCTTGGAGGGATTCTCGATCTGTTCCAGGCCACGGCCGGTCATATCAAACATGCCGATTTCATTGGTGGAGCCGTAACGGTTCTTCACCGCCCGCAGCACACGGTACGGCAAGGTTTTGTCCCCCTCAAAATACAGCACCGTATCTACGATGTGTTCCATGACCTTGGGGCCGGCAATGGCGCCGTCCTTGTTCACATGCCCCACAATAAAGGTGGGGATTTCGTAGGTCTTGGCCACGTTGAGGAACCGGGCGGTGCTCTCCTTGACCTGGGACACCGTACCGGAAGAAGAGGCAATGTCGGTGCAGCGCATAGTCTGGATGGAGTCTATCACCACCAAGTCGGGTTTGAGCTGCTCGATCAGGCCGCAGATCTCGTCCACATCGCTTTCCGCTACCAGGGAGATATTGTCCTGAGGAACATCCAGACGCACCGCCCGCAGCTTGATCTGACGCACCGATTCTTCGCCGGTGACATACAGCACTGACTTTGTACGGGAAACCTCACCGCACAGCTGCAGCAGGATGGTGGATTTGCCGATACCCGGTTCGCCGCCGATAAGGGTGACACTACCGATAACGATGCCGCCGCCCAGCACCCGGTCCAGTTCCCCGATGCCGGTAACGATACGGCTTTTTTCCTCGGTGGTGCTGACCACGCTGAGTTTGAGGGGCATCAGGCTGGTTTGACCGGGCGTGCGGGCCGGAGCGGAAGCCTTGCCGGAAGATTTGGAGGGTTCCGCCACCACATCTTCGGTCATGGTGTTCCAGGCTCCGCAGGAAGGGCAGCGTCCCAGCCACCGTGGGCTGGTCTCCCCGCATTGGGTGCAAACATAAATGGTTTTCAGTTTGTCTTTCGGCATGGCTCGCCCTCCCCTGTTGTATCTTGTTTATTATAGCCTAAAACAGACACAGGAGCAAGGGCCGATGGATTTTGGGCATCAAGAGGAAGATCTTATTTTTCAGCGGAAAACTGATAGGCCTGCTGCACCCAGTTCAGGAGTTCTTCGTCGATTTCCTTTACATCCGACACCAGAACATGGTGAGTCCAGCGGCGGGGGCTGGCCTCCACAGCAGCGTCGATGCGCGGGGATTCCAGTGGATGGTCCAGCCCGAAAGTGACAACGATATATACCGGCGGGCGCTGCCTGGCCTTTCGGACTTTCAGGAAAGAGACACAGGCAAACACATACCGGTTGGAATAGGTGATCTGGGTTTTCTGTACCCGCACAGAGAACTCCCCTACTTTCTGCTGCAGACGCCCTTCAAAGGCTTCAAAAAGAGGAAGCGCGGCAGGGTTCTGACCAAAGAAAAACAGTGCATCCTGATTTATCATGGTATCCCCTTCTTTATACGGAATCGGGTGTTACAGCAAAAGCCGCCCCGCGGCATCAACACGCGGAGCGGCCTGGCACGGTGAAGCCGACCGCCTTTCAGCAGGCGATCACAGCATCACTTTATGGTAGACTTTCTTGCCCTTTTTGATCACCACGCCGGCTTTCAGCGTGTCCACGGTCAGGGCGGTGGCGGGATCGGTGACCTTTTCACCGTCCAGCAGAACGCCGCCCTGCTGGATCAGCTGGCGGGCTTCACGGTTGGAAGAGCACAGACCGGCAGCCACCATGGCAGCCAGCAGGCCAACCTTGCCGTCCTTCACCAACGCTTCGTCCAGCACGGTGGAGGGCATGTGTTCCTGGTCGGCAGCGCCGCTGAACAGGCCGCGGGCGGTCTCCTGGGCTTTGGTGGCTTCCTCTTCGCCGTGGACCATCTTGGTCAGCTCGAAGGCCAGAATCTCCTTGGCCTTGTTCAGCTGCTCACCCTGCCAGTGGTCCATCTCATCGATCTGTTCCAGCGGCAGGAAGGTCAGCATGCGGATGCATTTGAGCACGTCGGCGTCGCCCACGTTGCGCCAGTACTGGTAGAACTCGAAGGGGCTGGTCTTGTTGGGGTCGAGCCAGACGGCGTTGCCGGCGGTCTTGCCCATCTTCTTGCCCTGAGAGTCGGTGAGCAGGGTGATGGTCATGGCATAGGCATCCTTGCCCAGCTTGCGGCGGATGAGCTCGGTGCCGCCCAGCATGTTGGACCACTGATCATCGCCGCCGAACTGCATGTTGCAGCCGTAATGCTGGTACAGGTGGTAGAAGTCGTAGCTCTGCATGATCATGTAGTTGAACTCCAGGAAGGAGAGCCCCTTCTCCATGCGCTGCTTGTAGCATTCGGCACGCAGCATGTTGTTCACGCTGAAGCAGGCGCCCACCTCGCGCAGCAGGTCCACATAGTTCAGTTTCAGCAGCCATTCGGCGTTGTTCAGCATCATGGCCTTGCCCTCGCCGAACTCAATGAAACGCTCCATCTGGCGCTTGAAGCACTCGGCGTTGTGAGCGATATCTTCCATAGTCAGCATCTTGCGCATATCGGTACGGCCGGAGGGGTCGCCGATCATGGTGGTGCCGCCGCCGATCAGCGCGATGGGCTTGTTGCCCGCCATCTGCAGGCGCTTCATCAGGGTCAGGGCCATGAAGTGGCCGGCGGTCAGGCTGTCGGCGGTGCAGTCAAAGCCGATGTAGAAAGTGGCCTTGCCGTTGTTGATGACGTCACGGATCTCGTCCTCGTCCGTAACCTGCGCGATCAGGCCGCGCGCTTTCAGTTCTTCGTAGATCGTCATGGGTTCAAACTACCTCCCGTTTTGTGCGGCAAGAGCAAAAAGAAAACGCCCCTGCCAAATGTGAATTTGGCAGAGGGCGAAAATTACGCGGTACCACCTCTGTTCACCCGTCCCTCACGGCGGCGGGCCTTCGCGGGTGCGGAACGGCAGTGTGACCATTCGACACCCAAAACGCTGTAACGTGCGCACACGGCACAGCCTACTGCCGCAAAAGCGGGTTCAGCCTGCTGCTCCGGGATGTATTCCCCGCCGACCCTGTCAGCTTCTTGCACCAACCGAAGCCTCTCTGGCACAGTACAGGACGGGTACTGGTTCCCATCAACGCATTTGAACATGTTTTACCCTATCACAACCGGCAGAAAATGTCAAGAGTGCTTCAGTGAGACTTCTCGATCAGTTCCCGGGCGCTGGCCAGGCTCAGCTCGGAGACCTTGTCACCGGAAATCATATTGGCCAGCACACGGACGCGGCCATCCATATCCAGGGTGTGAATTTCTGTGAAGGTACGGCCATCCCGCACATTCTTCTGGATCAGCAGTTGGTTGTCTGCAAAGGCCGCCACTTGGGGCGTGTGGGTAATGCACAGCACCTGATGCCCGTTAGCAGTTTGATGCAGCAGCTGCCCGATGCGTCCCGCTGCCAGGCCGGAAACACCGGTGTCGATCTCGTCGTAGATGACAGTGGGCAGGGCGTCCCGGTCAGCCAGGGCACTCTTGAAGGCCAGCATGATGCGGGAAAGTTCGCCGCCGGATGCAATCTTGGCCATGGGCTTGGGCTCTTCGCCCGGGTTGGTGGAAATGAGAAATTCCACCTGATCCTGTCCATGGGAAGAAAGAGGGCCGCGGGCGTGGCGCAGCGCAAAGCGAATGCCGGGCATGTTGAGGAATTCCAAGGCCTGTTTCATCTGCCGGTTCATGGCGGTAAAGCCCTTCAGACGGCTCTGGGTCAGGGCTTCGGCGGCTTCTTTGGCCTGCCGGTACAAAGTCTGAGTCTGAGCCTTGTATTCCGCAATTTTTTCATCGGAAGTCTGGATGGTCTCCAACTCCTCTTCATCGGTCACCTTGCGGGCCAGAAGTTCTTCCACCTCCATGCCGTAACGCTTTTTCAACCGGTAGATGGTATCCAGACGGCCTTCGATCTGATCCAGTTCCCCGGGATCAAAATCATAGGCGTCCAGGCGGTCGGCAATGTCGGTGGCCAGTTCCCGGGCACCGTAATACAACTCGTTCAGGCGTTCCGCCAGAGGGGCCAGGCTCTCGTCCAGGCGGGCGCTCTGCTGCAAACCAGCAACGGCCTCGCCCAAAAGATCGGCGGCACCGGCAGTTTCCCCGGAATCGTCTCCCGAAAGAGCGGCGTGGGCGCCGCTGAGTCCTTCCAGAATGCTCTGGGCGTGGGTTATGATAGTGCGGCGCTCTTCCAGGGCTTTCTCTTCGCCTGCCGAAAGTCCGGCTGCGGCGATCTCTTCGATCTCTGCGGTGAGGCGATCGATACGCTGCTGCTTGTCTGCTTCCCCGGCCTGCAGGGCATCCAGCTTGCGTTTTACCTCCACCAGCTTGCGGTAGCGGGTGTAATATTGGTCGAACAGTTCCTGGTTGTGGGCGTATTGATCCAGCAACCCCAGATGAGTGGCCGGGTTGGTCAAACTCTGGCTGTCGTGCTGGCCGTGGATGCTCAGAAGCCCCGCGGAAATATCCCGCACCACCGCGGCAGTAGCGGGCATGCCGTTGACCCGGCAGGCACCCTTGCCGTCGGCGCCGATCTCACGGTACAGAAGCAGATCATCGGCATCCTCGTAGCCGAATTTCTCCAGCTGCTTGTGCACCGAAGTGGGAATTTTCTCGAAGGCCGCCCAGATAGCGGCCTTCTGGGCGCCGCTGCGGACCAGTTCCCGGGATGTGCGGTTGCCCAGAATGGCGTTGATGGAGTCGATGAGGATGGATTTGCCTGCACCGGTCTCGCCGGTCAAAACATTTAGGCCGGGGGTAAAACGCACCTCGGCCTTTTCAATGACCGCAACATTTTCAATTTTCAGTTGTGCCAGCATGTGGACACTCCCCTTTTGCTCAAGTGCGGTGCGCGGTGTATTGCTGAAGCTGGCGGCAGATGTCGGCGGCGGCTTCTTCGGAACGCATCAGGATGAAGAAGGTATCGTCACCCGAAAGGGTGCCCACCACCTTGTCCCAAGTGCGGGAATCAAACACTTCACAGGCGGCGTTGGCCATGCCGGAAAAGCATTTGACCAGCACCATGTGTCCGGCATAGTCTACCCCTATGACCGATTCCCGGAAGATGGTCTCAAAGCGGCTGGCAGAATGGGCACTCTTGCCGTTGCCGGTAGCGGCCATGTACCGATAGGTCCCGTCGCCGGAGGCGGTCTTGATGAGCCGGAGTTCCCGGATATCCCGGGATACAGTGGCCTGGGTCACGTCGAAGCCTTCCCGGCGCAGGTGGGCCAGAAGATCTTCCTGCCGGTCAATGGGATAGGTTTCGATCAGATGCAAAATAGCCTGGTGGCGTGCACTTTTCATAAATGGGCTCATCTCCTCATCAGCTTAGTTTCAATGGCGCGGAACTGCTCTTCGCGGCTGAATTCGATCAGCCCCAGTTTTTGCGGTGCGGTACGGATCTCCACCGATGCCCCCGGCGAAAGCAGGCAAGGCGCCTGGCTGTCGGCACAGACGGTGGCGGTGGAACGGTTCTGGGCTTCCACAAGGATGCGCAGAGTGCGGTTGGCGGCGAATACAATGGGGGCGCTGCGCACGCCGTGGGCGCAGATGGGGGTCAGGACCATCACGGGAGCCTGGGCGTCCAGAATGGGGCCGCCAGCAGAAAAGGAATAGGCCGTGGATCCTGTGGGAGTGGCGGCAATCAGACCATCACCCCGAAAACGGCTCACCGGCACATCGTCACAGTAAACTGTGAAATCCGAAGGATGCAGCCGGGAGGTGCCGAATACCACAATATCGTTCATGGCGATTTTCTGCCACTGTGTATCAGCGGTTTTCGCCGTCAGAAAGGACCGGGACACCACCGTGAAGTTTCCAGCGGCCAGCCGGGCCAGTTTTTCGGGCAGTTCGCTGACTTCGCAGGTGGCCAGAAAGCCTGTACGGCCCAGGTTGACCCCCAGCACCGGTTTGCCGGCGTTCAGGCAGAAGGGAGCGGCCTGCAGAAGGGTTCCGTCGCCGCCCACGGTAAGCACCTGGTCAGCCATGGCAAAGGCTTCTTCTTCGGGCAGAAACTCGATGGGCAGCTTTTCCAAATCCGGCTGCAGGTCCGGCAAAGCCAGAAGCGGAACGCCCAGGTCATGCAGAAGCCGGGCCGCCCGCTTGGTTACGGTCAGCCTGGCGTCCTTGGTTCGGTTGGAGTACAGAAGCACCGCCATGGTATTGTCCTCGTTCAGTGAAGATTGGGAGCCTTGTCCAGGGTATCATGGGCCGCATTCACGGTCTGTTCGATCAGGCCGTCGGGCAGCGGCTTCGGTTCCAGGTCATGGCGCACAAAGAGCAGAAACTCGATGTTGCCTTCCGGGCCCTTGATGGGAGAGAAATCCAGACCAGCACAGGTGAAATGATTCTGCATGGCGTATTCCTGGGCCATGCGCAGCACTTCCCGATGGGTTTCCGGCTCACGCACCACGCCCTTCTTGCCTACCTTTTCCCGTCCTGCTTCAAACTGCGGCTTCACAAGGCAGACACCGCAGGCATCCGGGGTGCAGATGGCATCTGCTACCGGGAAAATGTGCTTCAAAGAAATAAACGAAACATCCACGCTGAAAAAAGCAATGGGCTCGTCCAAATTTTCCGGGGTCACGTTGCGGATGTTGGTGCGCTCCATGTTGACCACCCGCTCGTCGGTACGCAGGCTCCAGGCAAGCTGCCCGTACCCCACATCCACAGCATAGACCTTGACAGCGCCGTTTTTCAGCATACAGTCGGTAAAGCCGCCGGTGGAAGCGCCGATATCCATACAGACCTTGTTGTCCGGGTGCATGGGAAAAGCCTGCATAGCCTTTTCCAGCTTAAGACCGCCGCGGCTCACATAGCCGATGTCGTGTCCGCGCACTTCCACACGGGCGCCTTCTTTGATCATCTCGCCGGCTTTATCCACTTTCTGCTCGTCCACAAAGACGATGCCGGACATGATCAGCGCCTTGGCACGTTCTCTGCTCTGGGCATAACCGTTCTGGCAGAGATATTGGTCCAGACGAATCTTCAAGAGTTTACCGCCTTTCCTGTCTGTTGGATATGCTGTGCCAGCGCCGCCGCATCCAGGGCCTGATCACGGCGCAGCTGCGGAACATTGGCGTGCAGCAGATGGGTATTGTCCACGGCATGCAGCAGGAATTTACCCTGCCAGCCGCTCTGCTGCAAAGCAAAGGCCAGCTGCTGGCCAATGCCGCCGGTGAGCACAGAATCCTCCGCGAAGAGGATGGTATCATAGCGCTGCAGGTCTTCACAAAGCCCTTGCGGCAGCGGATAGACCTGCACCAGCTTGCAGCAATCGGCCTTGACGCCTTGCTGTGCCAGCAGATCGGCCGCGGCGATGATTTCTTCGCTTTCGGCACCGTAACTGACAAGCACAATTTTGGCATCGGGGTCCGCATGGATAAAATCATAGGGTTTGCCGGTGCATTCCAGCGCCGCCAAAGCCGGGCTTTCGGTACCGCGGGGATAACGGATGGCGCGGGGACCGCGGGGTTCCCGGACCAGTTTGCCCAGCCAATACCGCAGTTCGGCATAGTTGGACGGAGAATAGGTGGGAATACCGATCTGACTGAAATACCCCGGGTCATAAATGCCCTGGTGGGTCTCACCGTCTCCGGGGACCAGCCCGGCCCGGTCCACCGCAAACAGCACATTGAGGTGCATCAGGCATACGTCGTGGATCATCTGGTCGTAAGCGCGCTGGAAGAAGGTGGAATAGATAGCCACCACCGGCAGCAGATCCTGGCTGGCCAGGCCCGCGGCAAAGGTAACGGCGTGCTCTTCAGCCATGCCTACATCAAAGAAACGGTCGGGATGCGCCTTCTTGAAGAAGTTCAGTCCGGTGCCGTATTTCATGGCGGCGGTGATGGCACAAAGGCGCTTTTCCTCATTGGCAAGCCGGGACAATTCGTTGCCGAAGCAGGCCGAGAAGGAATCGCTGGGGGAAACTTCGGGGTTGGTCAGGTGGTTCAGATCAAAGGCGGAAACGCTGTGAAACTCGCCGGGATTTTCCTCGGCGGGTTTCAGGCCCTTGCCCTTTTGGGTCACCACATGCAGGAATACAGGGGCATACTGCTCCTGCAGGTTGGCAAACAGGCGGGTCAGTTCCAGCACGTCGTGGCCGTCCACCGGTCCGATATACTGAAAGCCCATCTCCTCAAACATGGTGGAGTGATAGATGCCCCGACGGATCAGCTGCTTGCCGCCCTGCAAGGCCTTCACCACACTGCTGCCCACCATAGGAATGCCTTCCAGCATATTTTCCATCTGGGCTTTGGCGTGGAAATACTTGGGGTCGGTACGCAGCTTGGTCAGATAGTTAGCCATTTCACCCACGTTTTTGGAAATGGACATCTTGTTGTCGTTGAGCACCACGATCAGGTTATTGAGCATGCTCACATTGTTCATGCCCTCATAGACCATACCGCCGGTGAAAGCGCCGTCGCCGATGATGGCAATGACCTTGCCGGGCTCACCTTTCAGCTTCTTGGCTCGGGCTACACCGATGGCGGTGGAAAGAGCCGTACTGCCATGACCGGAAACAAAAGTATCGCAGATGCTTTCCTTGGGGCTGGGAAAGCCGGAAAGGCCGTCCTTGCGGCGCAGTTCTGCAAACCCAGCGCGGCGGCCGGTGAGCAGCTTGTGGGTATAGCACTGGTGCCCCACATCAAACAAAATTTTGTCCCGGGGCAGGGTCAGGACACGGTGCAGAGCCACGGTCAGTTCCACCACACCCAGGTTGGAAGAAAGGTGCCCGCCGGTGGCGGAGACACTTTCAATCAGAAAACGGCGGATATCAGTGCAAAGAGCGGGCAGATCCTGCACCGCCAGCTTTTTCACATCCCCTGTCTGCTTGATCCGATCCAGCATAGGATATTTCATATTCGTCCACCTCGTTAAACCATCGGCATGATAAAGCCGATCAGGCAGCCGAACACGGCGCCTGTCAGCACCTGGATGGGGGTGTGGCCCACCATTTCCTTGAGCTTTGTGTGGCCGAGAATGGGCCAGATCTCGGATTCCTGGTCCATCCATTCGCTGAGCAGACGGTTGAGCACCTTGGCCTGTTCCCCGGTTTCCCGGCGCACGCCCATGGCGTCGTACATCACAATGATGGAAACGATCAGAGCGATGGCAAACATAGTGGAATGGACGCCGCAGTAGCGCCCGGTAGCCACCACCATGGCACAGACAGTGGCAGAATGGGCACTGGGCATACCGCCGGCGCCCCACATGCGTTCCGGTATAAACTTGCCCACAATGATCAGATTCAGGATGACCTTGATCATCTGGGCGGAAAAGGAGCTGAGCAATGCTGTGACCAGCACATAGTTCCAGCTCAGCGCTTCCTTCAGTAAAGCCATACGGTTACAACTCCTTGCGGCACGCCGTGCGGCCGCCTTGTTATTTTCTGCGCTGCAAGAGCTGCTGCGCCAATTCCCGCAGGAACCACCCGTCCGCCTCCAGCGGATCGAGAGCCAGCAGGGACTCCTGATTGTTCTGCTTGGCCAGTTCTTCCGCGCCACCCAGGCCATATAAGGTCACAAAGGTGGTCTTGTCGTTGGCCTCATCACTGCCAACCGGTTTTCCCAGTTCCTCGGTAGTGGCAGTCACATCCAGAATGTCATCCACGATCTGGAAAACCAGCCCGATCCCGGCAGCATACCGGGTCAGGGCATTCCGGATATCCGGCTGCGCATCAGCGGCAATGCAGCCCAGTTCGGCGGCCGCTACGATGAGCGCACCGGTCTTATGCCGGTGCAAAGCCAGCAGCTGCTCTTCCCCGGCTTTTTCCTGCTCGTATTTTTTGTCCAGCTCCTGGCCGTAGAGCATGCCCCGGGCACCGCCGGCCTTTGCCAGGCAGGCAGCGGCCTGCACACGGCTTTCGGCACAAAGAGGTGCGTTGGCAATGACTTCAAAGGCAGCCGTTACGAGGGCGTCCGCAGCCAGCAAGGCGGTGGATTCATCATACTGCCGGTGGCAGCTGGGGCGGCCCCGGCGGGTATCATCGTTGTCCATGCAGGGCAGGTCGTCGTGGATAAGAGAATAACAGTGCAGCATTTCCAGCGCACAGGCATAATCCAACGCCAGAGCCGGGTCCTGCCCACAGACCTCACAGGAGGCCATGGTCAAAACGGCACGCACCCGCTTGCCGCCGCCCAAAAGGCTGTACCGTGCGGCCTGCCCGATGCGGGCCGTCTCCGGAAGGTATTCATCGCACAGCTGCACAAGTCGGGTCTCCACAGCGGAAACATAGCCCTGATACCGTGCCTGATAGTCGGTGGTCAGCATAGATGTCACTCCCCTGCCGGTTCTTTGGTGGCCATGGCGGCGTCGATCTCTTCAATCTGCAGCTTGGCCTGTTCCAAGGTGGTGTTGCAATATGCAATCAGCTGTGCGGCTTCGGCATACAGCTTGACGGATTTATCCAGGGTGGTCGCCGGGTCCTGCATCTGGAGCAGGATCTCCTGCAGGCGGGCCAGCCCATCCTCAAAGTTCTTGGGTGTTTTCATCGGTTTCCTCCCGGTGATGATGGTCTACATGTTCCACTTTGCAGAATGCAGAAGCGATATTCCCCTCCAGGGTGATGTACTTCCCCGCTTTCAGCTGGTCGGCGGTGCGGCAGCGGCCCTTTTCATCCCGGATGATCGAATACCCGCGAGCCAGGACGGCATACGGGCTCAGGGACTGTGCCACTGCTGCCGCATTCTGCAATGCGGCTTGATTCTGACGAAGCTGCGCGGCATTTTCACTCTGGATGGCTTGTGCCATATCTTGCAAAGTCTGGTGTCGGTTCGCCAACGCCGCCTTGTGGGCGTCCAGCGCCCGCTGCGGTGCCATCATATCAAGGCTATTATAACACATTTGATAGCGGGACTGTATATTTTTTTGAATATTTTGTCCCAGAATGAATAAATCTTGCCGAATCTGGCGAATATCCGGCACACACACTTCCGCGGCAGCGGAAGGAGTAGGTGCCCGCAGGTCCGCCACATAGTCAAGAATAGTGTAATCGATTTCGTGGCCTACCGCAGACACCACCGGCTTTCGGCAGACGCTGGCAGCGCGGGCAATGCGCTCGCTGTTGAACACCCACAGATCTTCCTTACTGCCGCCGCCCCGGGTGATCAGAATAAGTTCGGGGCGCGGGTCAGCATCCAGGGCGTGGATTCCGTCCAAAATACTCTGTTCAGCTTCC